>JAAFHK010000129.1 GCA_013297565.1 Cytophagales bacterium | reverse complement strand
AACGAATCGTTTGGAAAGGCTCAAGAAAGTTTTGGCTACCAAAAACTTGATTTTGCGTATTTTACTGCCAAATCCAAAGTAAATTTTACGGACGAAAACCAAAATGTCAATGCTTCGGTCAATATTCGGATCAAGCGGGATAGTTTGATTTGGGTTTCGTTTCGGTCGACTGGCATCGAGGGTTTGCGGATTCTTTTCCGTACCGATTCTATTTTTGTGGTCGACCGTTTAGAAAAAGTGTATTATTTGCACGATTACCAAAAAATCAGCGATTTGATCAAGTTTAAGGTAGATTTTGGTATGATTCAGGCTTTGATCGTAGGCGATTCGCCTTTTGCGTTGGGGAAAAATGCAGAAATTCTGAAAATGAAAGATCATTTTTTGCACCAAGAAATGAAAGGCAAAATCCAAGTCAAAACTTACCTAAGCCGTTATCATCAGCGACCAACTCAACTGGCTTTGCAGGAAGACGAAAACAACTTACAGGTTGATTATGAGGATTTTAAGAAACTCAACAATCAGGTTTTGGCACATAGTATGAAAGCCATTTTGGGCTATTACAAAAGCACAACTGAACTAAAAACCAATATTTCGCTTCAGCATAGCCAAATCGAATTGAATACACCCGATCTAAAATTTCCTTTCCAAATTCCTACGGAATACAAAATGAAGTAAAAATTTGAAAAAAAAATAGAACTAAGAGTTCCTTGAGAACCCTTAGTTCTATTTTCTAATACATTTTTTTATCAATTAAGAGTCCGTAAGCGGACTCAAGTTATAGGTTTTTAAGGGGATTAAACCGTAACTTATTGAAAATCAATGTGTTATGTAGTGGAGAATGAAGGGATCGAACCTTCCACCCCCTGATTATGAGTCAGATGCTCTAACCGACTGAGCTAATTCTCCTTAAAAGCGGTGCAAAGGTAGGAAAGGATTTTGTTTTTTCCAAATGCTATTTTCTGAAAATTTGGTTTTTGAAAAATATAAACCCAATAAATAAAAAATCAATCCAATTTTCCCTACCTTTGCACCCGAAATTCATTTTTAAAATCGAAGGCAAATTGGTAAAAATAGATAACATAGAATTAGGTAATTTCCCGCTTTTGCTTGCGCCTATGGAGGACGTAAGCGATCCGCCTTTTCGCGCAGTTTGTAAGCAAAATGGGGCAGATTTGCTCTATACGGAATTTATTGCCGCCGAAGGGCTGATTCGTGATGCCGCCAAAAGTATTCAAAAATTGGATATTTACGATTATGAACGCCCCATCGGGATTCAGATTTTTGGTGAAAACCTCGAAAGCATGATCCAAGCGGCTGATGTGGTCGAGAGGGCAAATCCCGAAATTCTGGATATTAATTACGGTTGTCCTGTTAATAAAGTCGTTTGCAAAGGGGCAGGAGCAGGAATTTTGCTCGATTTGCCCAAAATGCAACGCCTTACGGAGGCAATCGTGAAAAGAACCAAACTGCCCGTAACGATCAAAACCCGCTTGGGTTGGGACGACAAAACGAAGTACGTGGTCGAAGTGGCAAAACGCTTGCAGGACGTAGGCATTAAAGCCATGAGTATTCATGGGCGAACGCGCCAACAGATGTACAAAGGCGAGGCGGATTGGAGTCTGATAGCCGAAGTCAAGAATCGTCCTGATATTTTTATTCCTATTTTTGGCAACGGAGATATAGACTCGCCCGAAAAGGCTTTGGAATACAAAAACAGGTATGGCGTTGATGGCATTATGATTGGTCGTGCCGCTATTGGTTATCCTTGGATTTTCAGGGAAATCAAGCATTATTTGGCTACAGGCACAAAATTAGCCCCGCCAACGATTGCCGAACGGATTGACGTTTGCCAAAAACATCTTTCTTTTTCGGTGAGATGGAAAGGCGAAAAAATAGGTATTTATGAAATGCGCCGACATTATACCAATTATTTCAGGGGTTTCGAAAACTTCAAAGAGTATCGCAAACGCCTTGTAGAAGCCGAATCCGAAGCGGAAATTTTGGAAATTTTGGGAGAAGTGGAGTATTATTATAGCGGAAAATTGGTTTTGGCATAAAAAAAAACGCTTATAGGATTTAAAATCTTATAAGCGTTTTTTTATTCCTGACTTATACGCATTCCCCAGACCAAAATATCGTCTATTTGAGAATAACGCCCTTTTTGTGTCCATTCTTGGTAACTTATTTCCAAATGTCTTTTTTGTTCCGCAAGTGGTAATTGCCAAACCATTTGGAAAAGTTGGCGGAGGCGTTTGATCATAAATTTCTTGTCCTCATCGCCCCCAAACTGATCTTGGAAACCGTCTGAAAACAGATAAAACATGGTCGGACTCGTAATGTCAATCGTATGTTTTTGGTAATCCAGATGTTGCACCTCTACCACTCCGCCAATCGCTTTTTTGGTGGCTTTAATTTCATGTAGTTCGTCCGCTTTTATGTAAATAATCGGATTCATTGCCCCCGAATATTCGACTTTGTGGTATTTTCCTTTGGTTTGGGTTTTATAAAGTGCCAAAATCACAATATCCATGCCGTCTTTGCTGTGTGTTTCGTCTTGTTTGAGGGTTTGGCGCACCTGCCAATGCAAAGCCTCCAATATTTTTTCAGGCGAATGGGTTTCTTGATCATGAATGATTTTATTGAGCAAAGAATCACCAATGGTACTCATAAAAGCCCCAGGCACGCCATGTCCTGTACAGTCCGCCACTACAGTAATCACCCTGTCCGTTTTTTCGGCGAACCAATAAAAATCACCACTTACAATGTCGCGGGGTTTGTACCAAATGAAACATTCGGGCAAAGACTCATCAATAAGGTTTCGGGCGGGAAGCATTGCTTCCTGAATCCGTTTGCCGTACATAATGCTTGCCGTAATATTTTGGCTATTTTTTTCAATTTCGGTTTTTTGCTTTTCAATTTCCTCTTTTTGGCTCGAAATTTCCTCATTTTTACTAACCAACTCCCGATTAATTGCTTTTAGCATCGTATTTTTCCTTTTCCGAATCCGCGCCGTCCAAACAAAACCTAAGACCGAAAGCACAAGAAAAGCAATCAGTAAAGTAAAAAAATACACTTGCAAGCGCTTTTCTTCCAGTTCTACTTCCCGCAAGCGGCGTTCTTTATTTGCCAAATCCAATTCTTTTTGTTTTTGGTTCAGGGTATAATTGGAAAGCAAACGGCTGTTTTCTTCGTATTGAAGGCTGTCTTTGTATTCCATTTGCAAGGACAAATAATCATAGGCTTTTACAAAATCCCTTTTTTCCAAATAGATTTGCGAAAGGGTTTTGGCGGCATTTCTGATTCGTTCCTTGCTATGCGAAGCTTTGGCTGTTTTGAGCGCGCGTTCGGCAAAAAACAAGGCACTATCCAGACGGTTTTCCCGCAAATAGACAATGCCAATCGAGTTAAAAATACCCGAAAAACCATTTTCGCCTACTTCTTTGTGGTCTTGATAGGCACTGTAGAAATATTTTTTGGCTCGTACGTAATCTTTTTTTTCCAAATAGGTTTCGCCCAACTGGAAATAGCAAGCCAAGATTTCGGTATGCGCATTTTTCCAGTTTTTTCGAATGTCCAAGCACTTTTCAAAACTTTCTAAAGCTTTACCGTATTCTTTCAATTTGCGATAGTTGATTCCCATATTGATCAAGCAAAAGGAAATACCACGTTCATCGCCCAAACTGTCAAAGGATTTGATAGCTTTTTGAGAATTTTCGATAGCCAGCAGATAGCTTTCCTGAAGGGTATAAATTCCGCCAATATTGTTGTAGGCGTAAGCCGTTTGACGAGGATTTCGTATTTTTTGGGCATATTGGAGAGCGTTTGTATAGTGCTGGAGGGCTTGCGAATAATCCCCCAAATTTCGATAAACCACACCCGAACGGTTATACAAATCTGCCAAACCTACATAATCATCAATTTTATACGCCAATTCCAGACCTTCCTTGCTGTATTCTAAGGCTTCAATGGGTTTTACTAAGCGATTCAGCCAAACCAACTCACTAAGAACCCGCACCCGTAAAGTATCCGTAGTGGTGGGTAAAAGGCGCTCAAGACTATCTTTTAGGTTTTTTTGTGCCCAAAGTGGCGAAAAACCTAAAATGCCAATTATAAAAAACAGAAAAAGAAACCTTTTTTTCATTAATTTGTAAAATACCTCGTAGGGTGTTTCTGATAGCTTAAAAATCAGCTGTACCCCGAAGGGTATGCTACAGATTTGATAAAACTAAATCCTAAGCCCAACTACCAAAATATCATCACGCTGTTCTGTACCTTCCATATAGATTTTTATGGTGTATTTTAGCTTTTTTCTTTGTTCTGCTAAGGAAAAATCTTGAATTTCGTCCAATAAGTCCATAAATTTTCGTTCTGAAAAGTTCTTTCTTTCCCGATTATTCTGATCGGCATATCCGTCCGAGCAAAGGTAGAAAATAGCTTCTTCTTTTTTCTTAAAATCTGTCTGTTCAAATTCTTTTTTATGATTCTGTCTGCCACCAATAGACATACGCGAACCGACAATTTTTTCTATTTTGCCATTCTGACTTATATGAAGCGGTCTTTTTGCCCCCGCAAAGCTAACCTTATTTGGACTTATTCTCAAAACTGCAATATCCATGCCGTCTGTGTTACCTGTTTGTTCTTGTTGCAAAAGTATTTTGATCTGGAGGTTCAGTTCGTTCAAAATATCCTTCGGTTCGGTAATTTTATCCGTTCTGATAACCCTGTCCAGTAGTGAGTTGCCGATCATGGTCATAAAAGCCCCAGGTACGCCATGCCCTGTGCAGTCTGTAACGATCAAAAAACGATAATCGTCAAAAGAATCTGCCCACCAAAAATCCCCCGAAACAATATCTTTTGGCAAATAAAGTACAAAATAATCCGCAAAAACGCTTTCCATTCGGTTGATCGAGGGTAAAACGGCATTTTGAATCAATCTGGCGGAATGAATGCTTTGCGTAATTTTATTGCTAAAAATTTCTAAGGTTTCATTTTTTTGGGCTAATAAATCCCTTTGCGACAAAATTTCTTCTTGGTTTTGGTGAAGTTCCTCATTAATGACTTGTAAATCTTCGTTAGTCCTTCGAACGTTCTCCACAAGTTGTGAATTTTCTAAGGCAATGGCTGTATAAATGGCTATATTTTTCAAAAAATCAAGGTTTTGCTCACTATACACATCTTTTTTAAAACTCTGTACCGAGAGTACTCCAACCACTTTTTCGTTTCTCCAAAGCGGTAAATAAATCAAGGCGGTCGTGAGTTTGCCCGTTTTGGGTTCGGGTTGTTTCGAACCAAAATATTTATGCCATTCGGTCTTCGAATCATTCATAAAAATTTCTTTTTGGTTCTCAAAACACCAAATAGCAGGTCTTTCTTTTTCTGAAAGATAGTAATAAAAAGGCGGTACTTCTTCTTTTTCCTCCAAAGTATAAATTTTTATTGCTTCGCGGTCGGCTTCATAAAGCCCAACTATGAAAACATTGGTTTCCATAATTTTACTAACTTCATAATACGCCAAATTTACAATATAACTCACATTGAGGCTTGAGGTGATTTTTTGACCTATTTCGCCCAGAGATTGAATATTTTTATAAGCCTTTTGTAAATCATTTTTTTGCTGAACAATTTTGTCCGTTCTGTCCCAAACCATTTTTTCCAAATGCGCCCTTTCCCTTTCGAGTCTTCGGCTATTCCATTTTAGTAATAAGTAAATCAATAAAATGATGCCGATCAGATACAGAGCAAAAGCCCAAGAAGTTCTGTACCAAGGAGGAAAAATAGTCAAAATACATTTGACTTCTCGACTTTCATAACCGTATATATTCCTTGCTTTTACCCTGAAAACATAGTTTCCTTCAGGCAAATTGGTATAATGCCATTCGGTATTGGTTTGCCACACTGACCATGCATGATCATAGCCTTCCAAAAAACAAGCGTAGGTATTTCGATCCTCTTCGATCAAATAAGGAGCTGAAAAATAAAAACTAAGCGCTTTTTTCGAATGGTCTAATTCCAAATTCAATTTTTCGGCACTTCCTTCAAACAAAATAGAATCTCCCATTTTGATTTTTCGCAACAGACAAAGGTCGTTTTGTTTGTTTTCATGTTGCAAAGTAGGATCATAACGAAAAAGCCCCTCGTCCCCACCAATCCATGTAATTCCATTTTCCTCCGAAAAAATAGCCTCGCCTTCCAAACTCGAAAGCGAAGGCAAACGTTTGGGTGTCAAACTGTCTATTTGATAATTGCCTTTTTCAAACCCTGTAATGATTTTAAGATTGCCCGCTGTCCTATCTAAATACCACAAATTCCCTTTTTTATCTAAACGGCAAGTATAAATCCAATGGTCTTGGCTAAGTTGGTTTAAGGCTAAATCAGGCTCGAAACGATCGCTTTTTAGGCGATAAAAGCCTTTTTGGGTAGCAACAAGAAGTTGATTATGATAAAAGTACCCTTTGTTGAAATGTGGAGTCGGCAAGCCGCTAAGTGTGTCGTAGAGTGTAACTTTTTGATCCTGAACTCGATAAAGACCCTTTTGCTGACTTCCCAACCACAGCGAATTTTCGTCCGAACTTAAGGATCGAATCGTTAGAAATTCTTTGTTTTTTTGTTTAAAAACCCAATTTTCATTTTCGCGATACGCCGCCGCCCAACCATCGCGCAAGCCCAGATAAACGCTGTCTTTGCGAACCAAAATTTTCCTAATCGAGTTTCCCATTAAACCCAAAGGAACGGCTTTTTCGCCTTTAAATTCATATAATCCATCAGTCGTCCCGATCCACATCGTTTGATCAGGGCTTTCAACTATTGTCCATGCGTAGGCTTTTATTCCTTCTACCTGCTCCCAGTATCCCTGTCGAAGCACAAAAAGTCCCATCGAAGTACCTGCATACAGTGCCTCTCGAAAACGGTAAAGTGAATAAACAATGCCCATTAAACCGTCTTTCGTGCCGTAATGACTCATGGCTTGTTGGATTTCCACACGCGCCAGTCCATTGTCCAAACCTACCCAAAGGCTCTGATGCTGGTCAATAAAAGTAAAATAGGCAGGTTCGGGAGGAAGTCCTTTTGTTTTGTCAATATTTTGTATAAAATTGCCTTTTGCGTCAAAAATAAGGATTCCTCCTTGAGTAGTTGTGGCAATTACCTGACCATTGGGCAATAAATCCAAATAATACAAAACATTTGTCTGAATCCATGTATTAATTTTTTCCCAATCTTTTTCTCTTGGGTTAATGGATTCAATTTTGTTTTGGCGAGGAAAATAATAAAAAAGCCCTTGTTTGCGGCTACCAATCAAAAAAACATCAGTACTAAGCGCAACCATGCCTGAAATAATGTCCTCTTTAAATATCTCGCCCTGCGGGACTAACCTAAGCGAATCGTTTTGCAAAACGCAAAGTCCTCGCCCTTTCTCTCGCAAATACAGTTTTCCACCCAAAACAAAAGCCCGATGATAAGTATCAGCAGTTTTCCAAATTTTTACTTTTTCTTTATAAATCCGTATGAGCCGATCACGCCCATGAAAATAAATCGTGTCGCCTAACATTTGCGTACTCCATACATCTGTAAGTTCTTTTTGCGAAGCGGAGTCCAAAAGCCCAAAAAACGAATAATAAGTCAATTTTCCGTTCGAATTCATTTCAAAATAACCAATTTCACCTTGCCCGCCTATGTACAGTTTTTTTTTGCTTTTGTCCCATCTCATAGAGCGCACATAGTTTTTATTCGGCAATTTGTACAATTTCCAATTCGTTCCGTCATATTCCAACAGACCTGATGAATTGCCAACGTACAACAAACCGTTTGATGCCTGACAAATTGCCCAATTTTGGCTTTCGCCTTTGTATTGTTTGGGCAAAAAATGTTTCAAAAAAGGCGAACCTATTTCCTGCGCCAAAAGAGAAAAACGTATGCCTAATAAAAAGAACAACAGCACATATTTCTTCATAAAATCAATCTAAACGAACTTGATTTAGTTCCCAAAACAAAATACGGTAAAAAATGATATAAAACCCACAGGAAAACAAAATTTCTTTTCATAAAATTGCTTAAACCTGAATCAGCCGCAATTTTTTCAATGTTTTCGTAGAGGTTTGATATAATGAATGTACTTTTAGTGCTTTTTTTATTTATTTTTGTTAGTAGACTAATTAAAAAAACGCTTATTATACTTTAAACCGTATAGATGTAATCTTTTGAAAAGATTACATCTATTTGATAATCAATGATTTACAAGATATAAAATGTTGATTTTAGAAAGATTTTTAGTATAACCTACACAAATATTTTTCCAAATTATGAATAAACAACTCAAATCTAAGGGCAAATCTCATAGGCAGTTCGAAATATACAATAAACCGCATAACCTTGTAAAGTACTAAAGACCTTACAAGGTTGAAAATCAATTTTTTACAAAGATAAAAATGTATAATAGAGTTTATGAATAATTTGTGTAACGCCCTTTAGGGTGTTTCTAAAATACTGAAAATCAACACATTGGCACACCCTAAAGGGTACGCTACAGTTTATTCATACACTCTAATTTATAAGCGTTTTTAGTATAACACATCTTGGACAGGGTGCCAAAAATGCGTCTAATATCCACAAAGGTTTATTTTTGAACTTATGCAACCTTTTTGCAAAATATACTATCTTGTAAGCATTATGTACCTTTTTTTACAAAAAATGAAGCTACGGATTTTTTCGCCTTTGCAGGTCTTTTTACCTGCCAAAATCTTGTTTTTGGCGCTTGTTATTTTTCTGAAATCCCAAACGGTTGTTGCTCAAACAAGCGGAATTAAGGGTTATATCCGCAATCCTGATGGCGAAGTTTTGCCTTGGGCAACCATTTACGTCAAAAATTCGCAAACAGGCACAGCCACCAACATGGAAGGCTATTATGAACTGCGACTTCCTGAAGGAAAATATCAAATTACTTTTCAATATCTTTCGTACCAAACCTTTGAAACGGAGATAACTGTGGGCAAGGAAATGCGGACTTTTGATGTCAAACTCGAATTGCAGGCGTATATGTTGCGCGAACTGACCATCAAGGCAAACGCCGAAGACCCCGCTTATACGATTATGCGCAAGGCAATCGCCATGAGCAAGGTACATAAACTGCAAGTCGATGCCTACGATGCCCGAATTTATGTAAAAGGGCGAAGCCAAATTTTGGATATTCCCTTTTTGCTGAAACGAAAATTGGAAAAAGAGGAAGGCATTACAGTCGGAAAGGTGTATTTGACTGAAACCATTACAGATTTGCATTTCGAACAGCCCAATAAATATGTGCAAAAAGTGGTGTCGATGCGCAGTAGCGAATTGGACTCCAAAAGTGTTTCGCCCATGGACTATATTCAGGCAAGTTTTTACGATCCGCAAATTGGCACGACCGTTTCCCCGCTTTCGCCTTCGGCTTTTGCTTACTATAAATTTACTTTGGAATCTACCTTCAAAGATCGGGATTTTGAGATCAATAAAATCCGAGTTACGCCACGTTCGCGAGGTGATGATATTTGGGAAGGGCATATTTACATAGTCGAGAACAAATGGTGTATTCATAGTTTGCAGTTGAAAACCGAAAAATTGGGTGTCAAAATTGGCGTACAGCAAACCTATTCGCCTGTGCAAGATGGGGTTTTTATGCCCATTATGCACCAGTTCGACATTGGCGGTCGGTACTTGGGTTTCGAGGCAGAGTTCAAATACATTGCTTCGGTAACGAACTACAAAGTCAAAGTAAATCCTAATTTTATTCCCGAAGTCAAATTGATTGATGAAAAAATAGAAAAGGAAAAAGCGGAGGCTTTGCGCAAAAAGAACGAAATGGCGGGTAAAATAAAAGGCAAAAAAGAGGAGCAAAATTTGGAAGAGGCTTTGGCAGAAGGCAAGGAATTGCGGCGGAAAGATTTGAAAAAAATGTTGAAAGAAGCCGAAAAAAAACAGTTGGAAGCCGAACGCAAAGCCCTAAAAACGGGTGAAACTGCTCCCAGCGAATTGGTCAGGAACGACTCAACGGTGATCGATTCTTTGGCTCGAAAAAGAGGTTCAGACAGTCTTTTTTGGGAACAAAACCGCACCATTCCGCTTACCGAACTGGAGATCAAAACCTACAAACAGCGCGACAGTTTGGTGG
>JAAFHK010000127.1:6997-10162 GCA_013297565.1 Cytophagales bacterium | reverse complement strand
CAGGTCTTGGACAAGTCCCTAAAAGACCAAAAAGGGAAGGTTTGGGAACAGGCAGAAATTGAATATTTTATTCAAATTATTCTTATTATCCAAACTACTATCGAAATTATGCAAGAAATAGACACCTTACATTTTATATAAAATTCCCATGTTCGTAGAACCGTATTTGCATTTGCCCAATCAAAGAGGCTGGATCGAGGTCATCTGTGGCTCGATGTTTTCAGGCAAAACCGAAGAACTGATCCGCCGCATAAACAGGGCATTGATCGCCAAACAAAGCGTTAGTTTGTTCAAACCAGCCCTCGATGTGCGCTATGATGCCCAAAAAATAGTATCTCATAACCAAAATAGCCTCGAATCGAGGGCATTGCGCAAAGCAATCGATATTATAGACTATGGCAAAAATTCGCAGGTAGTCGGGATCGACGAAGCACAGTTTTTTGATGAGGAGTTACTCGAAGTGGCGATCCAATTGGCGAATGAGGGCATAAGAGTCATTATTTCGGGTTTGGATATGGATTTCGAGGGAAACCCTTTTGGAGTCATGCCCCAACTGATGAGTGTTGCCGAATTTGTTACTAAAGTTCATGCCATTTGTGCCGTTTGTGGCGGAGTCGCTTCTTATTCCTACCGTCTTTCCGATTCTCACGAACAGATTCTGCTGGGCGAAAAAGACCTTTATGAACCGCGCTGTCGGGCGTGTTTTTTGGCGGGACAAAGGGAAGAACAAGAAAAAAAAATTGAACTTGAATGGGCGGCGCATAAAAACTAAACTTCATGAAACAAGTCGCTATTTTTGTAGGAATTTCGGCTATTTGGTATCTTTCGCACGAATATTATCCTCAATATTTTGCCGAACTCGACCTTGCGCTGATTCGTTTTTTTGGTCATGCTACAGTTTGGTTTTTGAATTTGGCAGGTTTTGAAGCTAATTTTGTAGAGGGGACAAATATGATCGAAATAGACGGAAAAAATGAACTTAACATAGGCGAACCTTGCAATGCGCGCGATTTGTTTGCCTTTCATTTGTTCTTTTTTGTTGCTTTTCACGTTTTTTTCAAACAAATCCGCTTTTTATTAGGTGGATTTGTTTTAGTTTGTAGCCTGAATATCTTGCGTTTGTTTGTTTTGAGCCTTATTTCTGCCTACGCCCAAAAATATTTTGATTTTAACCACCATGTCCTTTTTCCCGTTTTGGTGTATTCTGCCTTGTACTTGCTTTGGGAAAAATCCTTAGACAAAAACACCATAAATTTTGGGCAATACCTCTTGATTATCAGTTTATTAAGCCCAATCCTATTGATTAGCGACAGCGACAACCGTTATAAAATAGCTTCGATGTTGTCCGATTTTTTTACTCAACATCAAATCCCAAATTTGGAAGGCGGTTTGGACACTTTCTTACTTTCCGTTTTTTATGGAGTTTTGGCTTGGGCAATGTTAGCCTTGTATTTTTGGAAAAATACTTTAGTTCAAAAACAAATATTCTGGGCTATAAGCGCAGTTTGGCTTGCTATGTTAGGTTTTACTTTTTTTTATAAAATATTGAATATCAGTTTTTTACACCTCATTTCCGAAAGTTTTATTCTTTCTTTTTTTTCTCCTTATTTGCTTCTCATGTTATTCGTTTTGGGAAATTGGCAAGCCGATAAAATGAAAAAACAATTACCTACCAATTAATTTGAAATGTTTTGCCCAAATCAATGGAATAAAATTAGCGACATTTCTTTTGGATCGTATCAAAAACTTCTTTAATTTGGCAACTAATCGAACATTCCAAACAAAAATCGTATGCTTTTTACACCCGCAGATTCTCAACAAATTGCCAGACGTGGTTCGCAGATTGCCGAGGTCGAACGCCAAATTTCGTGCTTCAAAACGGGTTTTCCGTTTTTGCCACTTGTCCAAGCCGCTACTGTAGCGAACGGAATGGTACGGCTCGACCAGAAAGATTTAGAAAAATACTTGCTTTTTTACGAAAAAAGTGCGCCGCAAAAACATATTATCAAGTTTGTACCTGCTTCGGGTGCGGCGACTCGTATGTTTCAGGCACTTTTTGCTTTTCGAGATTCCAAAAGTAATGAAATACAAGATTCGAGTGTAAAAGCCTTTTTTGATAAACTTGATCAATTTGCTTGCTATAATTCGTTGAAAAACGTACTTTCCAAAAACAATCTATCCTTAGAAATACTTTTAAAAAGCAAAGAATACAGCCTTGTTTTGGATTATTTTCTGAGTGAAAAAGGCTTAAATTATGGCAATTTGCCCAAAGGCTTGCTCGAATTTCATCTGTACGCCTCTCAAACCCGAACTCCTGCCGAAGAACATTTGGTAGAAGGAGCAAATTACGCCCAAAATGCCAAAAAAGAAGTTTTTGTGCATTTTACGGTTTCACCCGAACACCGTAAAAAATTTGATGAATTGGCAGAAAAAGTTCTTCCTATTTACGAAAAACAGTTTGGTGTAAGCTATAAATTATCATTCTCTGAACAAAAAACATCGACCGATACTATTGCGGTTGATCTTGATAATCAAGCCTTTAGAAATCTTGACGGCAGTCTTTTATTTCGTCCTGCGGGGCATGGGGCTTTGTTGAGCAACCTCAATGATCTCGAAGCTGATATTGTTTTTATTAAAAATATAGACAACGTAACTACCGACCGCCTAAAAAGCGACACATACAATTATAAAAAAGCCTTAGCTGGCTTGCTCATGGCTTATCAAGTGCATATTTTTGATTATTTGGAACGTCTGAACGAAAGTATGGAGCTTTCCGATCATCTTTTGAGTGAAGTAAATGATTTTTTGGAAAAGGAATTGTTTGTAAAAAGCCCCAAGGAGTTTAAAAATTGGGACAAAAAGCAAAAAACAAGTTACTTATTTGGCAAACTAAACCGTCCTTTGAGGGTGTGTGGCATGGTCAAAAACGAAGGCGAACCTGGCGGAGGCCCTTTTTGGGTAAGTAATGCTGATGGTTCGGTTTCCTTGCAAATAGCGGAGTCGGCGCAGATAGACATGAAAAATGCCGATCAAAAAGCCCTCGCGCAAAGTGCAAGCCATTTTAATCCTGTGGATTTGGTCTGCGCCCTGAAAGATTGGAAAGGAAAAAAGTTTGATTTACAGCATTTTACCGATCCAACAACGGGTTTTATTTCCGAAAAATCA
>JAAFHK010000127.1:0-6987 GCA_013297565.1 Cytophagales bacterium | reverse complement strand
CAAAAGATGGCAAAAAACTCAAAGCCCAAGAATTACCAGGGTTGTGGAACGGAGCTATGGCAAATTGGAACACGATTTTTGTCGAAGTACCCATCTCGACTTTTACTCCTGTTAAAACGGTGAATGATCTTTTGAGGGAGCAACATCAATAAAATGCTGAACAATGTATCAAATTCCTGATTTAACGCTTTGGCAGGGAAGAACGGACGACATAGACGGTTTAGGAGGTTTGCGCTGGCATCAGCGAATTTCTCTTTTAGATTTGTCGCAGAAAGAATTACCTTTTTTGACCCATTTTCCAAGTAAAATTGCCTTTCTCGGTTTTGCTTGCGATGAAGGGGTGCGGAGAAACAAAGGGAGAATGGGGGCTGGTTCTGCTCCGCCTTTGCTCAAAAAAGCCTTGTCCAATTTGCCCTTTCCTTTCGAAAACCTGCAACTTTTTGATGCGGGAACGGTTATATGCGAGGGCGAAGAACTCGAAAAAGCACAAGCCATGTTAGCCCATAAAGTCGAAAAATTGCTTCGAAACGGTTTTTTTCCTGTAGTTTTGGGCGGCGGACACGAAACCGCTTTTGGGCATTTTTGCGGTTTGGCAAATTTTTATAAGCCGACAGAAAAAATTGGGATTGTGAATTTTGATGCTCATTTCGATTTGCGGCGCTATGACGAAAAAGGCAATTCGGGAACTCCTTTTTTGCAGATTTCGCAACTTTGCGAAGCCCAAAATCGGAATTTTGCTTATCAGGTTTTAGGAATTTTGGAAAGCGGAAACACTAAAGCCCTTTTCGAAACTGCCAAACGGCTAAAAGTGCAGTATCTTTTGGCGGAACAGATCAACGAAGGGGACAAAAAAACGATAGAAAAAGAAATTACGGATTTTATAGACCAACAAGATAGGATTTATATTAGCATCGACCTTGATGTTTTTTCGGCGGCGTTTGCGCCTGCGGTGAGTGCCGTAAATGGGGCTGGACTTTCGCCCGAACGGGTTTTTCCTTTGTTGCGTCTGCTTTTGCGAAGCGGAAAAGTTTGCAGTTTGGACATCGTAGAATATTGTCCGCCCTACGAGATAGATCAGCATACTGCCCGTTTGGTAGCGAATTTGGCGTACGAAGTGGTGAAAAATGTTTCATGAAAAATTTGATAAAATGACCGATATATTGATTTTACAAGAAAGAATAAAAAATTCTATTCTTGTGGGTGAAAGTGATTTTAGAGAGTTTAAATCTGCTTTAGAAGGGCGACCTGATAATAAAAAGCCTCGTCTTGCAAAAAAAATATGCGAAGATATAGCGGAGGCTTTGGTGGCATTTGCTAATACAGACGGAGGAGAAATCATCATTGGTGTAGAAGACGATACGACTATAACAGGTGTGCCACACTCGGAAGATGATATTGAAATGATGCTCAATTCACCAAAAACACACGTTTATGAAGGGCAGGAATTACCTATGGTTTATAAATTGAAAGCGACTATTGACGGAAAAGTGATTCTGTTTTTTCAGGTAGATAAAGGCAGTTCCGAAATATACCAACTACGAAATGGCAGAGTAATGCGCCGAAATGAAAAACGCCAAACTGTACCTGCTAATGTTAAAAAACTGCAATTTGACCAACAAGAAATCAAGTCAAGAGAGTATGATAGGCAATTTGTTGATGGGGCAACCGTAGCGGATTTGGATATGCCTTTAATTCAATCTTTGGCAGATAGTTATTTGAAAGGTTATACGGTTGAACGGTATTTACAGCATTTGGGTTTGGCACAATATGCAAGCAATGGCTTACGCCTCACAAGAGCCGCCGTTCTACTATTTGCAAAAGATATACAAAGGTGGCATCCTCGTTGTCAAGTTCGGTTTGTCAAAATAGCAGGTACGGAGTTACTTTCAGGCGAAAAATACAATGTCATTAGTGATGAATTTGTGCAAGGTAATATTTATGAATTGGTATTGAAATCTTGGGAGTCTATACGTCCTTATTTGGCATACAGAACCGAATTTGGGACAAATGCCCAATTTGAACAAAAATTTATTTACCCCGAAGATGCTTGCAAAGAGGCTATTCTTAATGCTATAGCTCATAGAGATTATGCGGCAGAAGGAAGGGGAATAGAGGTGCATATTTTTAACGACAGAATGGAAATTAAAAGCCCCGGTGCGCTTCTTTCTACAATCAATATCCAAGATTTGGAAGCATTGGACAACCGGCACGACTCAAGAAACGCTAAAATAGCTTATATTTTGAAGGTAAATAAAATGATGCGTGAAATGGGCGAGGGTATGAAACGTATTTTTACCTTAATGCAACAAAACAAACTTCAAAAACCAAAATTATATTCAAATACGGTTTGGTTTAATGTAACTTTGTTTAATAAATCAGAGATGGCTTTGTCTTAAAACGAATATTTTTGTTCGTTGAACGCCTTTTCAGGTCTTTTTGACCTGAAAAGGCGAAAAACAAACACCCTAAAGGGCGTTTTACTAAATATTTTCTTCAAAATACAATCCTTTCAGAAATGAAACTAAAATTGCTTTTGTTTTTTGCATTAATTTCTTTGTGGGCTTGCGAAAAACCCAAACAAGCAAGAGAGGAACGAAAATATTTTGACCTGAAGGCTTGGGTTGCGGAAACCGTCAGGCAAAAATCAGGGAAAAGATGCGTTTTGGTCAAAAAAACCTTGATTGATGGCAAATCTGAAAAACAGACTTTGGAACAGATAAATTGGGAACACGAACTCATGCTTTTTGCCGAAGCCGATCTGAACTCACCTGCTTTGACGGACGATTACCAAATTACGGAAAATAAGGCGGAAAAAACCGTAGTGTATCAAAGCACGAATCCGAATAATAAAATCCAAAAAATGACCATTAAAGGCTATCCTGACCAACTTAGTGAAATTGCTATCGAGGTTTCCGAAGTCAATCAGTTTTACGAAGCCAAACGAAAAATGAGTTTGAAAATGCTTGATAATCAGTTAGTTGCTTATCAAATTTTGGGTTTTCAACGTATCCTTTTCAAAGATGCTATGGAATATGAAATCAATGCCAAATTGGAATAATGATGAATTGGATCGAAAAATATGTAAACAGCATTAATACGCTGAACGAATATATTGGTAGGGGAGTCGCTTGGCTTACGACCGCTTTAGTTTTGATCGTTTGTCTTGACGTTTTTTTGCGGTATGCTTTTAATATTTCCTCCGCTTTTTTTTCGGAGGTCGAGTGGCATTTATTTGCTCTAATCTTCCTTTTGGGGGCGGGTTATGCCCTCCGACACGAAAAACACGTTCGAGTCGATGTTTTGTACGCCCGTTTTAGCCCTCGCCATAAGGCTTTGGTCAATCTTTTTGGAACGCTAATTTTGCTGTTTCCTTTCTGTATTGTGTGTTTTTACTCCTCTTTGCCCTATATTGAAAGTGCTTATACCATGCACGAATCCTCGCCCGATCCTGGTGGTTTGCCCATGCGCTATTTGATCAAATCTGCCATTCCTGCGGGTTTATTTTTGCTTTTTTTGCAAGGAACGGCTTTGGCGGGCAATTCCGTATTGATTATTTTTGGAAGAAAGGAATGAAAGATAACACTACCAAAACAGGGTAGTTACGTTCTTTCTAAGCGCCTAACCAAAAATTCAAAAAATATGAATTTAGTAGAAAGTTTTGCAAGTTTTTTTTCTTTTGCCGATGTCAATGTGCGCTACGTAACACTGGGTTCGGTGCTTTTAGGTATGAGTTCGGCTTTGGTGGGGGTTTTTGCATTTTTGCGAAAAAAATCGTTGGTCGGTGATGTCGTTGCCCATTCGGTTTTGCTGGGAGT
Source organism: Cytophagales bacterium (assembly GCA_013297565.1). Classification (GTDB taxonomy): domain Bacteria; phylum Bacteroidota; class Bacteroidia; order Cytophagales; family Thermoflexibacteraceae; genus JAAFHK01. The sequence goes on along the minus strand of JAAFHK010000127.1, from coordinate 3,172 downwards.
GTGTTTGGCTTTCATCATTTCAGGCACAAAACACCCGCTTGCGCTTACGCTTGGGGCAAGCATAACAGGCTGGTTATCAATGTATTGTGTGGATTTGGTCAAAAATTATACGCCCATCAAAGAAGACACGGCGATTGGTTTGGTACTTTCTGTATTTTTTGGCATAGGGATTTTGTTGCTTACTTCGATCCAGCACAGTGGTAATGCGGCACAGGCAGGTTTGGATAATTTTATTTTTGGCAAGGCGGCGGCTTTGGTGGGTTCAGATGTGTATTTTTTTGCCCTGATTGCTGTAGGTTTGATGTTGAGTGTGGCGTTTTTTTTTAAAGAATTTACCCTTATTTCATTCGATACCAATTTTGCAAAAGCAATTGGTTTTCCTGTTCGTAGGCTCGAACTTTTGCTCACCACCCTTACCGTTTTGGCGGTAGTTACGGGAATTCAAGCTGTGGGCGTGGTTTTGATGGCGGCAATGCTGATCACGCCTGCGGCTACGGCTCGGTTTTGGACGGACAATCTGAAAATTATGCTATTTTTGGCAATGGGCATCGGGGCTTTGGCAAGTGTTTCGGGGGCTTTTGTGTCTTTTGCTCAACCTAATATGCCTACGGGTCCTTGGATAGTTTTGATTGCTTCGTTTTTTGCACTAAGTTCATTTTTATTTGCGCCTCGAAAAGGCATTTTGGCAAAAATGTTTATTCAAATTCGTAATAAAAGGCAATTTGCAGACGAAAATGTCCTGAAATCTTTGTATCAGTTGGGCGAAAATGGAAAAGATTTTCTTTGCGAACGCACGATGAGGGAAATCTTAGGGCGTAGAGATTTTGATACAAAAGCCTTAAAATCCTCATTACAAAGACTTTGCAGACAAGGTTACTTAAAAAAAACTTCCGAAGGTTGGCAATTTACGACCGAAGGTTTCGAGAAAGGCAAACGCATTACCAAACTGCACCGTTTGTGGGAATTGTACCTGACCGAAATATTGCGTCTTGCACCCGATCACGTCCATGACGATGCCGAAACTATGGAACACATTATTACCCCCGAACTCGAAAAACGCCTCGAAGAGCGCCTCAAATTCCCCACCGTTGATCCGCACAATACCGAAATTCCGAAATAGTCAGTGAGAAAATCTTGTTTTTATACTCAAAACTCTTATAAATTACACATTTTAAAAATTGTAAAATATTGATTTTCAACCTTGTAAGGTCTTTAAGACCTTACAAGGTTATACAGTTTTTAGTATAGCTAACTACAGCTTCCAAAAGCGTTTCAAAAACGTCCATTTTTTTTCTATACTCAATCAACGAATGGTTTTGTACGGCGAACATGCTTGTTCGCCACAAAAACGAACAAGAATGTTCGTTTTACGACAAACGACCAGTTTAGTTTCAGTATATACAAATCCAAAATAGGTGTTCTTCATAAATTCTATTTGACATTTAAAAGACCAAAGTTGATACAAAATTTAACTTATTGATCATATTTGGTTTGAAAAGAAAAAAATAAAACGCCCTACTTTTGCGGCAGAATTTACAAACCTTCTCAACTTTTACAAAAAAGCATTTTCACATGAAAAAGTTTTATAAAATCCAATGTTGCCTTTTATTGTTTGTCTTTTGTCTGCACACAGATATTTTAGGGCAAAAAATCATTATTAATGAGTTTTATCGGGGTGGCAATCTTACGACTACTGACGAATTTATCGAGTTAGTTTTGTTACAAGACTTGACCGCCGCCCAACTTGAGGCTTTTTATGTGGGCGAATCTACAGGTACAAAAGCGAATAAATTTTCTGCCTATAGATTTACCAACATGAGTACCATTGCGGCTACTTTTAAGGCGGGGACTATTATTGTGGTAGGAGGTACGGCTGCCGTTACTCAAAACATAATTTATGATCCTGCTGGTGGCGATTGGAATATTTTTCTTAATTGTGGTGGAACTCATTTACCCAATGCCAATACGGGTAATAATGGTGATATTGCAGCTGATGATATTATGTGGGTAGATAATACTAATACAGGGGCTACCATTTCGGCAGACGGTCTGGCAGTAGATATTGGTACAGCTACGGGGGTTTTTACTGCTGCTGCCAATGTTAATTTTGGATTAAGCACCAATAACACTGGGTATGCTTTTAATTCTAATTTGGCAGGGATTACAAATATAGCCAATTGGACAACAGGCGTTGCTATAGGAGCAGTTACCAAAGGAGTAAGTAATGGCGGAGCAAATGATACCTTTATCAATGGTTTGCGAGTTACTACCAATCCTAATTTGCTTATTCTGAATAAAACCTCTCAACCCAATCCTGTTGAAGTAGGGAATCAGTTACAATACCGTTTTGAGGTAAAAAGTGAGAATAGTGCCTCCACTACGCCCTTTCTCAAACTGACTTTTCCAGCCAATTTTACTTTTACTACCGTAAATACTAATTTCACGACAGGAACACTCACACTACCAAATTTGGCAACTAATCAAAGCATTTTTGTTACCGTTACAGGTACTATTAATGCTACAGGAAATGCTACTTTATTTATTTCGGCTGATCCTACCAACCTCATCGCTGAAGGCACAGGAGAAACGGACAATAATCAAGAAATTTTGGCAAATATTCTGACAAATGCTAAAATTTGGGAAATTCAAGGCACAGGCACAACAGCTACGGCAGGAACGTATCGGATTGAGGCGATTGTTACAGGCGTTTTTAACCAAACAGGCGGTTTGGGAGGTTTTTATGTCCAAGAGGAAAATGCCGATTCGGATAATAACATAAATACCTCGGACGCTATTTTTATTACCTCGAATGTTGCGGTTGCACTGGGCGATAAAGTCCAAATTATAGGGAATTCGCAGGAAAACGGAGCAACACCTTCTTTTAGTCAAGCCGTTATTATCCCAAATTCGGTTACGGTTATTTCGAATGGCAATCCCTTGCCTACTGCCGTAAATGTGAGTCTGCCGATGACTACAGCCGCCGATTACGAAAAATACGAAGGAATGAGGGTTAGCCTGAACCAAACCCTAACAGTTTCGACTAACGATAATTTGGTGAAATTTGGTGAAATAATCGTTTCGAACGGTCGAATTATGCAACCCAGCAACGTAGCAAATCCTGGCACAGATGCCAATAATGTGAATGCGGCAAATAATTTGAATAAATTGATCA
>JAAFHK010000126.1:4289-10166 GCA_013297565.1 Cytophagales bacterium | reverse complement strand
GACGACCGAATCAAACAAAAATGGACTGTCGAAATTGCTCCTTTTTTACTTGCCAAGTTTCCTGTAAGCCAAGAATTATATTTGGCACTTGTCCATGAAAACCCAAGCACTTTTCAAGCCGATCATCACCCTGTCGAAACCATATCTTGGAAAGAGGCTGTTATGTTTTGTAATGCTTTATCAGCTCAAGCAAAGTTAAAACCTTGTTATTTTTTTGATCAAAGCACAGAAGGAATTATTTTTGATCAAACTTCAGAAGGTTTCCGACTGCCAACCGAAGCGGAGTGGGAATATGCCTGCAAAGCAGGAACAACAGGAATCCGATATGATGACTTGGATTCTATTGCTTGGTATAAAAATAATTCGGAAAACACAAGCCATCAAATTGGACTAAAAAAACCAAATGCTTTTGGGCTTTATGATATGCTCGGCAATGTTTGGGAATGGTGTTCTGACATTTATGACCAAACGGTGTATGGTTCGTATCGCATTTTGAGAGGCGGCGGTTGGGCAGATGAAGAACGAAGCATTATGGCAACCAATCGAAGAAGAAGCCACCCTATCAAATTCAAAATTGATGATTTGGGCTTCCGAATCGCAAGGAATAAACCAAACTTCTGAACCGCCATATCGTTTTTACTATAGTCAATCTAAAAATAATTTGTACGGCGAACATTCTTGTTCGCCACAGCAAGAAGCTAATTTAATTTCAGTATAATTTTCTTTATCAAAAATATCAAATTATGGAACACATTAGCGGAACTGATTTTTTAGTTTTTTACGGAATAAGTTTATTCGCCGTTTTGGGAGCAACTTTTATATTAAAAAAACTTTGGGACAACAGTTTGACCTACGGCATCAAATCCGTTATCGGTTTTGATCCATACCAAGTTGCCTATTTGCGAGGCGGCGCAAAAGAAGTGATCGGAGTCGGCTTGGTCGGACTTATCAACAAAGAAGGTTTGGAAAAACAAGACGAAAAATTGGCAGCCAATTTTTCGGTCAGAACTGATGGAATCGAGGCTATTTTGCAAGGAAACCTGCACCAACCGCGTTCTGCTCGCCAAATTTATCAAGATAACCATATCTTGGATCGGGCGGAAAGGCTTTGCCAAAGCTACGAATACGAACTTTTGCGTGAAAAATTGATTTTTTCTGACCATACCCGAAAGGTTTTTAAAACCCTGCGCTATTTTTATTTCGCTTCGTTTTTAGGAGTCGGGAGTTTTCGAGTCTTTATGGGTTTTATGAACGAAAAACCTGTTTTGTATTTGGTAGGGCTTATGGTTTTGGCGGCAATTTCCATTTGGTTTGTTACCAAAATTCCAAGATTGACTCAGCGAGGCGAATGTTATCTTCAAGACCTTAATGTAGGTTATAAACAAAAACTACGCGATTTTTCGGAAAAAGAAAAAAACAAAAAAGATAATCCAGAAAGCCAAACTTCTGACCAAGCATATCATCAAGACAGCATTGCATTAGCAGGGCTTTTTGGGGCGGCAATGATTGTAGAACACAACCCTGAATACGCTTTTATAGCCCAAGAGCAAAAACGCCAAATGGATTTAGGCAATGGTAGTGGATATGGCGGAGGGGGAGATGGTAGTTCAGGATCAAGCAGTGGAGATGGCGGAGGAGGAAGTAGTTGCGGCGGCGGAGGCTGTGGGGGTTGCGGTGGTGGTTGTGGAGGAGGGTAAGAAATATTGTTTTATGAAAAAGGCTTGGTAGTATTATCTTCAAAACCTTTCTAAATTCCAATATTTATATCTTGTAAATCATTGATTATCAAATAGATGTACGTCTTTTGAAAAGATTACATCTATACGGTTTAAAGTATAGCATACTTTTTTGGTGTTATTTCTATGTAACAACATAACAATAATTGAGGGCTGATAATTTTGTTCTTTTTTGGAAAAATATTTGTACTATTGTGATTATGGATTCACAAAGCAAATAAAATGACACGAAAAATATTCTATACTCTCTCCACTTGGGCGTTTTTTTCGATTGCGTCATTTTATGCCCATGCCCAAATCCCAAACCTCAAATTTAGGCATTTGACTGCCGATCAGGGACTTTCGCACAATACCATTACTTGTTTTTTGCAAGATTCACAGGGTTATATGTGGATCGGTACGCAAGATGGGCTAAACCGCTACAACGCCTACAGTTTTGAAATCTACAAAAGCGATACCAAAAATTTGCATAGTTTGGACAATAACTACATCAATGCCCTATTCGAAGATCAAAACCGAACCCTTTGGGTAGCGACTGCGGGCGGAGGATTGTACAGCTACGATGCCAAATACGACCATTTTGTAAAAAACAAAGACGTTCAGCAGGACATGATACATACCTTTATTGAAGACAGCGAGGGCGTGCTGTGGGTTGCGGCAGGAGACCTTTTGTATTATTTTGACAAAAAAAGCGAAAAATTTATAGCCTATCCTCGCTTTACAGAATGGGAACTCATGACGCTTTTAGAACCTTCTCCGCAGGAATTGTTAATAGGTTCGTTTGGTGGAGGGCTTTTTAGTTTGAACCTAAAAAGCAAAAAAATTCGGCAATTCATACACGAAGATACCAAACCCCAATCACTTTGTTTTAACAATATTACCAGCCTTTATAAAGACACAAAAAATAATATTTGGGTAGGAACAGAAAAAGGCTTGGATCAATTTTTGCCGCAAACGGCTGTTTTTGAGCATTTTTTAGGAATGGGAATTTCTAAAAACAATACATCTCCTCCTTTTGTGAAGTTTATAACAGGCAGACAGAATGAAGTTTGGTTTGCTACCGAAAACAAAGGTTTGAACAGATTGGCATTGGAAACGATGCACCTTGATTCGTATTTACCCGATCCCAGTGATGCGGAAAGTATTAACGATTTATGTACTTGGGCGCTTTACTTTGACAATGAAAATCGATTGTGGGCAGGGACTTTTTCGGGCGGGGTAAATATTGCAGATACTTATTCGAAAAAGTTTGCCAAACCCAATATTATTCTCAAAAACCAAACGGTCAATGCACTCCTCAAAGACAGCCGAAATCGCCTTTGGGTAGGCACAGAAGGCGGTTTGGCGGTGCAAGAAGGCGAAAAAACTACTTATTACACGCATGATCCTGCCAATACCAATTCTTTAGCCAACAATCCCGTTTTGACAATTTATGAAGACAACAAAAATAGGATTTGGGTAGGAACATGGGGCGGCGGCTTGAGCCTTTTTGAGGAAGGGAAAAACCAATTTCGGAATTTTAGGGCAAATGCCAATATATTTTCGATCACACAAAGCAAACAAACAGGGCAACTTTTGGTGGGTTCGTTTGGGGGCGGATTTAATATTTTGCTTTCTGAAGAACGCCAAGAATTTGAAACTTTTACGAAAAGTCAAGCCAATAGTATTAGCAACGATTTGGTCAGAATTGTTTTCGAGGACAGTAAAAATAATATTTGGATAGGAACAACCGTAGGCTTAAACAAATTTGATATTCGAACAAAAAAATTTACGCAATTTGTTCATAATGAACAAGATATAAATAGCATTAGCAATAATACCATCAACTGTTTTTTGGAAGATAGCCAAGGGCGGTTTTGGGTAGGCACAAACGATGGGCTGAACCTGATGACCAAAGACGATAAATTTGTATCACACATAAGCCTGCAAAGTTTGCCGAGTAATGCCATTAATGGAATTTTGGAGGATAAAAAAGGAAATTTTTGGATAAGTACGAACAAAGGCATTGCGGTTTTTAACCCTAAGACCAGTCAATTTCGAAATTATGATAAAAGTGATGGTTTGCAAAGTAATTTACTCAAACCAAATTCTTTTTGCAAGAGCAAAGAGGGCGAGTTCTTTTTTGGCGGCACGAACGGATTTAACGCTTTCTTTCCTGAAAATATCAGCGACAAGCCTCACGTTCCGCAAGTCGTCCTTACGGGTTTGCGCCTTTTCAACAAGCCCGTGCGCATAGGAACTGCCGATTCTATACTCAAGCAAAACCTAAGTCAAACCCAAGAAATTACACTTAATCACCGCCAGTCGGTTTTTTCTATTGACTTCGTTGCCCTAAATTTTACCCTTAGCGAAAAAAATCAATACGCCTACCAATTAGAACCCTTCGAACAAGAATGGAACTATGTAGGCAATAAAAGGGAGGCAACTTATACCAATTTGGACGAAGGAACTTACATTTTCAGGGTAAAAGCCTCGAATAATGATGGCATCTGGAACAAAGAAGGCGTAAGCCTCAAAATAACCGTTCTGCCGCCTTGGTGGGAAACTTGGTGGTTTAGAACTTTGGTCATTGTGGCGTTTTTGGTAAGTGGTCCCACTTTTTATAAAGTAAGAATGAAGCGGGTGAAAAGGCAAAATCGAGTTTTAGAACAAAAAGTCATCAGCCGTACCCAAGAAATAGAAAATAAAACCAAAGAATTACAAGTTGCTTACGAAGAAATACAAGTAACGAACGAGGAACTGCGCCAAACTCAAGAAGAAATTTTAACACAAAGGGATTTGGTACTCCAGAAAAACCAAACCTTAGAAGACTATCGCCAAAAAATTTCAAAAAGTATAGAATCTGCCCTGCTGATCCAAAAAGCCATTTTGCCTACCCAGCACAAATTGGAACAACTTTTCAAGGCGTATTTTATCATTTATCGTCCCAAAGACGTGGTGGCGGGTGATTTTTATTGGGCAAATGAAATTGGCAAACACAAGTTTCTCATAGTAGCCGATTGCACAGGGCATGGCGTGTCGGGGGCGTTTATGACCATGATCGGAGCTTCGCTTTTAGACCGCATTATTAGTATGTTGCGAATCCACGAACCGCATTTGATTTTGGAAACTCTGCACCAACAAATCCAAATAGTTCTCCAACAAGAACAAACTCGCAATACAGACGGCATGGACATTTTGGTTACGAAATGGGAGGAAAAAGAGCATCAGGTTTTTCTTGATTTCGCCGCCGCCAAACGCCCTTTGTATGCCGCTATTCCTACCGAAAAAAGTATTCAAAAAATCAACGGTTCGCGAAAAACGGTCGGAGGCTTGGGCAAAAATAGCAAAGATTTTGAGAAGGTGAGTTTGGTTTTTCCTATTGATACCATGCTGTACTTGGGTACAGACGGCTACGCAGACCAACATGACGAAAATCGCCGAAGTTTTTCCGAAAAACGTTTTGAGGCAATGTTATCTTTACTCCAAGAAAAGAACTTTTCCGAACAACAAGCATTTTTAGAAAAAGCCTTAGAATCGCACATGAAAGGCTGCGAACAAAGGGACGATATTTTGGTCATGGGCGTTCGCCTTTGATACTGGAATCCTAAAACCTACGCTATTCGCTGTCCAAATTTTTGGAAAAGGCTTTGAATTTCTTTGAATTTTTCGCCGCTAATGTCGAAATGTCCGTACCAAACCCATTCGAAAAAATAAGTAATTTCTGAAAAACTCTCTCCTAAACCCTTGTTTTTCAACTCTTTCCAATATTCTTGATTGGTTTTATTGAGTTTCCACTTGATCAAATCCTTTTCTGAAAGTTGCCGCAAAGCGAACAAATACAAAAGCCTAACGGCATTCCGATAATCCTGCGAATTGATCGCCGCCTCGATTCTTTTGCCAAAATCAATGTCGTGAATATTATCTGCCTCGATCATGTAATCGGGCATATTTTTTTGTGATTCTTTTCGTAGCAAACCCGCCACATTCACTCCTAAGAGTTTGAGTATCACATAGATAACCGCCACACCCGCAAAAATATATAAAATGACTTTGAAAGTAGTCCAGCCTTCGTCTGTTCCCAAAATACTTAGCAGTTTGCGAGCAAACCAATTCCAGATTCTGTCGAGAAGGGAAGGTTCTTTGATGACTTCTTGGGCAT
>JAAFHK010000126.1:0-4279 GCA_013297565.1 Cytophagales bacterium | reverse complement strand
GGAAATTTGAATCCTTGCGAAAATTTTCTATTTTTTTCTTATCAAAAGCCCGAATTTCCATTTTTTCGTCTGCGCGCAGCAGGCTATCTTTGCTTTTTTGGGCAAAAATTTGGAAAGAAAAAAGAAAAAAAAGCCCGAAAAAAATAATTTTTTGCATGAAATTATTAAGAAATTAACCCTATAAAGTTTTGAAACCTTACAGGTTTGGTAATAAATTTAAGCGATTGCACCCGCTACTGCCCCTGTCATAAGGCAAGCCAAACTTGCGGCTAATAGGGCTTTTAAGCCCAATTGGGACAAAATAGGCTGTTGGTTGGGCGCCATTGCCCCAATTCCACCAATCTGAATGGCTATCGAACTGAAATTCGAGAATCCACAAAGCGCATAAGTAGCAATAATGATCGATTTGGGTTGTAGAACGCCTGTATCTTTGATTTGGGAAAGTTGCATATAGGCTACAAACTCATTAATTGCCGTTTTCTGTCCCAATAAACTACCAATCTGAAGCGAATCTTGCCAATCAACCCCGATTCCGAACGCAATCAGCCTAAAAACTTGTCCCAAAAGATACTCCAAAGAAAAACCTTTGAATTGGTTATTGGTACTCTCCACAACCCAAGAATTGATATTTAACAATTCGCCAATCACGTCTTGCAAAAGGTAATTGATCATGGCAACAATCGCAATAAACGCCAAAAGCATACCGCCCACATTCAAAGCCAATTTCAAACCATCACTTGCCCCTGTCGAAACGGCATCAATGATATTTACGCCCAAACTTTCCTTATTAATTTTCAATTCCTGATCGAAAACTTCGGTTTGCGGAAGCAGAATTTTGGAAATAACAATGCCCGCAGGAGCATTCATAATGGAAGCCGTAAGCAAGTGTGCGGCAAAAACGGCTCTTTGTTCGGGATCGTCGCCGCCCAAAAAGGCAATATACGCCCCCATAACGCTACCCGCAATGGTCGCCATGCCGCCCGTCATGAGGCACATAATTTCCGAACGAGTCATGTTGGGAATAAAAGGTCTGACCAAAAGCGGTGCTTCGGTTTGTCCCAAAAAAATATTTCCCGCCGCCGAAAGGCTTTCCGAACCCGAAATACGCATGGTTTTGGACATCACCCAAGCAATCACATACACGATTTTTTGCAGAACGCCCATATAATACAAACCTGCCGAAACCGCCGAAACGAAAATCACAATAGGGAGGGCTTGGAAGGCAAAAATAAACCCAAAACTATGTTTGGCTTGCGGAAAAACGGCACTATTTCTTGCCAAATCTGCAAACAAAAACTCCGCCCCTTTGGAGGCAAAGTCCAAAAAGATAACCACTCCACGACTAATCGCATGAAAAATATCTGTTACGAAACTCACTTTGGTAAGTAATAAACCTACAAAAATCTGGAGTGCAATGCCCGTTCCCACCATTTTCCAATCTATCCTTCGTCTGTTTTCCGAAAACGCAAAGGCAATCGCTACCAAAAGCAAAATTCCGCCTAATCCTCTGATATAATCCATGTTTGTTTTTTAAAGAGTGAAAAATATGCGATTTAAAGGGTAATTTTAGCGAAAAAAAGGGAAAAACAATAAATTTTTTTGAAAAACTGCAAGCCAATTACTGAATTGATAACAGTTCTTCAATACTTTATGTCTCAAGCAAGTTTTCATCGGTCAAATGATACTCTATAGTTCCATATTCACTTACTTTCAACTCAAATATCCCTTTTTTGTACAATTTTTCCAATATTTTTTCGGCTTCTTCTACCGAAATGTCCTTTTTTAAACATAGAATTGCCAGCGTAATTTTGCCTTTGCCTTGAATTGCCAATTCGATAACTTCGGCATCGCTTGTTTTTTTAATTTCTTGATTAGCAGTGGGTTGTGGATTCAGATTGGCAATATTTTGTGCGGAAACAGAATCCGTTCTTAAATTAGGCATAAGCAAATAACCCGTTCTCCGCCGATCATGCGGATTGTCTGCAAACCATGGATTTTCCTTAGCCTGAGAAGTCGGATCATTCAAAAAAAACAATATCCTTTCCTTAAAAAATTTTTTTAATGTCCGTTTGGCTTCAAAAAACGTTATTCCTTTTGCCGCTATCAACATGGAAGCATACAAAACACCATTGTATTGGTTGGCGAGCCAAATAATGCTTTTTGCACTTATGCTTTCTTCTTCGGGAAGTTGTATATCAAAATTAATGTCATCAAACAATTTGTATTCTTTGTTTTTAAACTTCAAACAGCCTTTTTCGTACAAGTATTTTAGCCTAAAATTAGCTTCTTTTTCGTCCAGATTGCTATTTTTGACCAATTCAGTGGCATTAATTTGTCCCAATTTTTTCACTAAAACCAGCAAATCCCGATCAGTTATTTTTTTGTAACTGCTCTCGAGCTTTTTGATAGATAAATTATGGAAATAATAGGCAGAAGACCCTAAAGCACTAATAAAGCTAACCAAACCCAATAAAAAAAAATCCATAATGATAAAAAATTTGGTAATAGAGCTTATAAATAAATATGTATCGTACCCTTCAGGGTGCGATTAATTAATTTTCAAATAATTACAAACACCCTAAAGGGCGTTACGCAAATTATTCATAAAATCTAATATTGAGGCACGAAACTAAGAAAAATCGTTAAAAGTAGATTTTTTTTCAATAAAAAAGAGGTCTTTTTTCAAAAAAACCTCTTTTTGGGGATAAAAGAAACCAAGAAAACTATTTTTTAGGGGTAATTTCTTTGACGGTTTCGTTTGCGTTTTCGATTTCATCTTTCATTTCGCGCGTAGCGTCTTTAAATTCTCTGATTCCGCGCCCTAAGCCTCGTGCCAATTCGGGAATTTTTTTAGCCCCAAACAGCAACAAAACTACCAATAGCAAAAGCATGAGTTCTGTACCGCCCAAACCGCCAATGAAGGCAAATATATTGTTAAGCATAATTTTTGTGGATTAGAATTTCGGGAACAAAGATAAGAAAAAAAATGTAGATTATAAAAAAAAACAAAAAGCTAAAGCATTTTGGAAAAAAACGATTAACTTGCCACCGAATCATAGAAATATACAATATGTTTTACCCATTCAAGAAAGCTTTGGTAGGGCTTGACTTATCGGCGGTCGATAATGACGTAGTTCGCTACAGTTTTTTTATTGCCCAGATTTTACCCAGCATTGAAGAATTGATATTTGTGCATATTGCCCCACCGATGGTTGCCGAAATTGCCGAACTTTCCGAAGCGCGGTCTATGGAGGTTATCTCCGAATATATCCGCCAAAAGATAGCCCCTTATTCTGCTCCTCGAAAGGTACAAATCAAGACCAGAGTCGAACAAGGTGATGCCTTGACACAAGTTCTTGAAATCAACAAACAAGAACAGGTAGATGTCGTTTTTTTGGGACGAAAAAGCACCGAAGATGGCTCAAGTTTGCTGGCTAAACGTTTGGCACTCAAGGCTTTATGCTCGGTATGGTGCGTACCTGAAAAAGCAAAAGCGGAAATAAAACGGCTTTTTATGCCTGTTGATTTTTCAAGTTTTTCGAAAATGGCAATGGATTATGCTTTGGTACTTTCCCAAAACATTCCTATTGAGATTGATCTTTTGCATATTTATAAACCAACTACAGGAAGGCACGTACTTCAGAAAAGTGCCGAACAGATGGCGGATGTCATGGAGGAAGGCGCAAGGTTGCAGTATTTTGATTTTATGCAACAGTATGATCATTTGCAAATTCCTACAGTTACGCCTCTTTTTGCCCATGACGAAACGCGCCGTTTGTCGGAAAAAATATGCCACATGATGGCTGTAGAGCAAAAAGCTGATCTTATTATGTTGGGTTCGCGCGGTCGAACCGAAGCCGCCGCTACGCTGATGGGTAGTTTTGCGGAGCAACTTTTGGGAGAAAATGCCACCATTCCGATCCTGATTCTCAAAGGAAAACGTAAAAACTTAAATATGATGAGTGCGATTTTACGCCTCTGACCGAATCCTGAAAATTTAGAAGCAAAACATTAACCCTTTTATTTTCAATAATTTATGTTCGAAGCATTGCTTACGCCCGAAGGCATCATTAGTCTTTTTACGCTTACGGTGCTCGAAATCGTATTAGGCATCGATAACATTATTTTTATTTCCATTGTGGCTGGACGTTTGCCCAAAGAAAAACAACGTTTTGGTAGAATGTTGGGCATGATGATCGCCCTTGTGGTAAGAATTATGCTCCTTTTTGGGATTACGTGGATTACTTCGCTTGATGAGGCAATTATTGTCCTCTGGGGC
>JAAFHK010000125.1 GCA_013297565.1 Cytophagales bacterium | reverse complement strand
CTGCCCCATGCCCAAACCAATAATGAAAGGTCTTAGAAAAATGCCTTTTTTTTGCAAATTAAGCGAAATAGCACAAGGATCGCCTTGGCAGGATTCTACGCCATCGGTGAGCATAATCAAAATATTTCTGTATTCGTTGCTGGGATCGCTTGGAAAATCTTTGGTAGCCTGTTCGAGAGAATAGGAAATCGGGGTAATGCCTTTAGCTTGCAAGGCAAGCAGTTTTTTCCGAATGTCGCTGGTTACATTTGTCCCAAAAGGCACTTCGAGTTTGGAATCGGTACAGTTTTTCAGTTTTTGATCGTGCTGATGCCCATACACCCGCAAACCAAATTCTACGTTTTTATTGACCTTCATCGAATCGATGATTTTCATAATTTGGCGTTTGGCAATATCGATTCGCGGAGAACCGTTCCATGCCGTTCGCATACTTCCCGAACAGTCCAAAAGAAATAAAATACGGCTTTTTTGCGGAATCCTTTGCTGAACAGTCGGCTGCGCCAAAAGATTTTGGGACAAGGAAAAAAGAAAAAAGAAAAAAGAAAAAAGAAAAAATGCTTTCATAATTTATCGAAAAAATGGTTTTGGCACAGGCTACGAGCCTGTGTTAAAGTTTATGAATAAACTGTAGCGTACCCTTTAGGGTGCGATTAATTACCTGATTTTCAACAAATTAGAAACACCCTAAAGGGCGTTTTACAAATTATTCATAAACTCTTTTGTGAAAATAGTTTTTTATTTCGTTTGTTTTGCTTTTTTATCCTTAAACTTGTAAATTTGTAGAAAAATAAATACTTATGAAAATTTACGAAACTTTAGAAAATACCCTCAAAAAAGAACCCAATTTTGTAACGGACAATGGCGAACTCAAGAAGTGGGTGGTCATTCACCGCGCCCAACAGACGGATACGGAATTGATTGGTTTGCTTTTGGAAGAGCAAGACCTGAAAAAAACCTTTTTTAAGGAAATAAAAGGCATTTTGGTTTTTGATCAAAGCCTTTTCGTAGAATTTATGGAACAGAAAAACTACCTGAACAATAGTTATACGCAGTTCCAAACGAAAATTGGGTTGAATATTGATGGCAAATTTATGAACCAACGCAACGAGGTCGCTTTGGTTTGGGCGTTCAAAGATTGCATTTTGGAAGGCGGACAAAGCCGAGAGGAACAGAAAAGAGAAGAAATATTTTTTAATAAAACCTTAGCCCAAGACGAAATTACGCAACTTCTGGAGCCGAAAGTCCTTACAAACGCCAAAAGGCACACAACCGAAGGCGAAAAAACGGTAGCGAAATTTAACAGAAATGCACAAGGTACGGTTACGGACAACCTCATTGTAAAAGGCAATAATTTATTGGCTTTGTACAGTTTGCGGAAAGAATTTGCGGGAAAAGTGAAACTTATCTACATTGATCCGCCCTACAACACAGGCAACGACGGCTTTAGGTACAACGATAGTTTTAACCATTCCTCTTGGCTTACTTTTATGCGAAACCGTTTGGAAGTGGCACGTGATTTTTTGAGTGAGGAAGGGACGATAGCGATCTCGATAGATCACAACGAAGTTTTTTATACCCAAATTCTTTGTGATGAAATTTTTGGGGTAAAAAACAGAAAAAACATTATTACGGTTAAAAGGAGTTCGGTTTCGGGAGCAAAAGTAATTAACAAAGGCGTGGTCAATGTGTCCGAATATTTGATGATTTATTGCAAAAATGCGGAAACTTGGAATCCCAATAAAGTATATCGACAAAAAGAGCGCGATGATCGTTATAGCAGTTTTATCACAAATTTTGAGGAAAAACCCGAAAAATGGCAATTTATCTCCGTACTCGATGCTTGGGCTTTGTCTTTGGGCTTGGAAAAATCCAAACTTAAAAAATATTTTAAAGAAAATTATGAAGAAAAATTAGAAGAATTTTATTTCCAAAATTCACTTAGGATTTTCCGTTTTGCGGCTTTGGACGACAAAGCGGTTAGTAATTCGGTTTTGGAAATGAAAAAACAATCCAAACAAGATCATTCGAAAGTTTATGTTTTGGAAAGAGAGGATCGTCTAAATTATTATTTGTACAAAGGGCAGGCTATGTTGTTTTTTGAGGATCGAGTGGTCGAAATTGATGGGCAAAAAGTATTTGGAGAAGTCATTACAGATATTTGGGACGATGTTTTGCCAAACGATTTGCATAACGAAGGCGGAATTTCGCTAAAAAAAGGCAAAAAACCCGAAAAATTTGTACAAAGAATCTTACAACTTACGACCAACGAAGGCGATTTGGTTTTGGATTTTTTTAGCGGAAGCGGAACAGCAGGAGCAGTGGCGCACAAAATGCAAAGGCGCTATATTTTGATCGAGCAGATGAATTATATTCGTGATTTGCCCGAAGCAAGGCTTATCAACGTGATCAAAGGCGATCAAACGGGCATTTCGAAATCCGTAAAATGGCAAGGCGGCGGGGAGTTTGTATATTTGGAACTCAAAAAACACAACGAAATTTTTGTAGAACGGATCGAGGCGGCGCAGGATTCGGAAAGGCTTTTGCAAATTTGGGAAAGCATGAAAGAAAAATCCTTTTTGCATTACAGCGTAGATTTGCAAAAACACGCCGAACATATCGAGGATTTTAAGGCTTTGGATTTGGAAAAGCAGAAAAAACATTTGCTTAACTTATTGGATACGAACCAATTATACGTCAATCTTTCGTCTTTGGAGGATCAGGATTTTGCCTGTACGGAAGCCGAAAAACAACTCACGCAGGATTTCTACCGACTCGAACGCTAAACCCCAAACCCTTTTTTATGCGAAACCGAATCTCTTTTTTGTATCATAAATTGGACACTGTGGCGGGTTTTATGCCTATCGACAAGGGCAAGTTCGAGCTACTCGAAAACAACCTTTCAAGCCGTTTTCCTATTCGTCCTTACCAAAATTCTTGTTTTTCACGCTTCGATTATTTTCTGAAAAACGATTTTACGGACAAACCCAAACGCCCTTACCATTTGCTTTACAACATGGCAACGGGTAGCGGAAAAACCCTGATTATGGCGGGGCTAATCCTATATTTGTACGAGCGCGGCTACCGCAATTTCCTGTTTTTTGTCAATTCGAACAACATTATTCGGAAAACAAAAGACAATTTTCTCAATCCGCTTTCTTCGAAATACCTTTTTAACCCAAAAATCGTGATTGATGGCAGGGAAATTCTGATCAAAGAAACGGAAACTTTTGAAAGTGCTGATGAGAGAAATATCAATATCAAATTTACGACTATCCAACAACTGCACCTCGACCTGAACGCCACAAAAGAAAATAGCCTTAGTTTTGAGGATTTTAAGAACAAAAAAACGATTTTGATAGCCGATGAAGCCCACCATTTGAGTTCGGCTACGCGCGCAAAAGGCGAACTTTTTGGGACTTGGGAAGGAACGGTTTTGGAGATTCTGAAGCAAAGCCAAGACAATATTTTATTGGAATTTACGGCAACGCTGGACTACGAAAACCCCGAAATACAGAGTAAATACGAAGATAAAGTATTCTTACGCTACGATTTGGCACAATTCCGCAAGGACGAATATTCAAAGGAAATCAACCTGATTCGGTCGTTTTATGGCGAAAAAGAACGGATCGTACAAGCCCTGATCCTGAATTTGTACCGCCAAGAATTGGCAACGGAGCATGGCATTAACCTTAAGCCTGTGATTCTTTTCAAGGCAAAACGCACGATCATCGAATCGGAACTGAACAAGCGGAATTTTCACGAATTGATCGATAATTTTGCGGTCGAGCAGGTCGAAAATATCAAAAATACGGCAACGGTTCGAATAGTCCAAAAGGCATTTCGTTTTTTTGAAAACCAAAAAATTTCTTTTTCGGAAATTGTCAAACGGATCAAATCAAATTTTAGGGCAGAAAACTGTTTGAGTGCCAATAATGATGCCGAAGCCGAACGCAATCAAATGCTTTTGAACAGTTTGGAAGACGAGAACAACCCGATCAGGGCGGTTTTTGCGGTGCAAAAACTCAACGAAGGCTGGGACGTGCTGAACCTGTTTGATATTGTGCGGCTCTACGAGGAGCGCGACTCCAAAGACGGCAAAGCAGGCAAAACTACCCTTGCCGAAGCCCAACTCATAGGGCGTGGAGCGCGGTATTTTCCGTTTGCTTTAGACAAAACGCAGGACAAATTCAAGCGAAAATTTGACAAAAACGAGGAAAATGACCTGAAAATATTGGAAGAACTGTATTACCACACCAAAGAGGACAGCCAATATATTTCGGAATTGAAACAGGTGCTGATCGAAACGGGCATAGTCGAAGACGACAGCAAGCTGGTCAGAAAACAGTTAAAACTAAAATTGGATTTCAAAGAAAGCGAATTTTATAAAAAAGGCAAGGTAATTTTTAATGAAAAACGCCCTAAAGATTACGGTCGAGTGCGTTCTTTTGCAGATTTGGGCGTTTCCCGCAAAGGTTTTGTTTATACCCTATCGTCAGGAATCGGCGGCGTTTCAGGCATTTTTAATCAAGCAGAAGAAAAATCGGGCGAACGGATCATAAGCAGAGATTTGGAATTTACGGAAATTCCCACGCACCTTGTTCGGTATGCGGTTTCGCAAAATCCATTTTTTTATTTCGATCATCTGAAACGTTACTTTCCCAATTTGCCTTCTTTGTCCTTTTTTATCGAAAATACGGCTTATTTGGGCGGTTTAGAAATCACTTTGAAACCCTACAGATTATTTGTTTGCCGTACAAGCCCTTTTGCAAACGATTCAAACAGAAATTAAGGAAAATTTGGTAGAATATGAACCTACAGACTACAAAAGCGAGTTTGTGCATAAGGTTTTTAGGGACAAAGAAAAAAGCGGTCAGGAACTCATTTATCAGGTTTTTATTGAGCCAAAAGGTGAGCATTTGGTTAGAGAGGACAAGTGGAAAGAGGATTTTCTGTTGCAAATAGCCGAAGCAGAAAGGGTTTTTAGGATCGAAACCGATCAATATTTGCTTACGGCTGTTCCGTTTTATCATTACAATAACGAAAAGGATTTTAGTGATAAATTGGAAAAGGTTTTGAGAATGTAAATTCAATAGACTCAATCAAAATGGATTTGTACGGCGAACATTCTTGTTCGCCACCGAAACGAACAAGAATGTTCGTTTTACGACACGAACCAATTTTTATTGAGTATAAATTCGTATTTTTGTAAAAACAAAAACCACAAAAAAATGACACTTGGACGTTTGGACAACGAAGTTTTTTTCAAAAAAGCCTTTACGGACGAAATCGTATTCAAGGCTTTTGTGCGCGATATTATTGGCATTGAGGTAAATCCTGATAAAATTGAAACGGAAAAAGCCTTTCAACCTAAATTGGGAAATATCAATTTCAAATATGATATTTTTGCAGAGGATAGCCAAAAAAGGATTGTGGTCGAAATTCAAAAAGTAGAATACGATCATAATTTTGATCGATTTCTGCACTATCATTTGCAAGCTATTACCGAACAACAACGAAGTTCAGAAGATTATACTGTCGAAAAAACGGTTTATACTATCGTTTTGATGACCGCACCCTACAAAATCAACGCAAAAACACGAGAGTTTTATCATGATGAAGTCTTGATTTCCAATTTGAATCCTAAGAATCTGAAAGGAATAGAACGCAAAATTTTTAATCACGAGTTAATTTATTTGAACCCAAATTACAAAGGGCAAGACACTCCCACAAATTATCGAGATTGGTTAGATTTGATTTATGAGAGTATTCACCACCCCGAAAACCCCAATTTGAATACCGAAAATGAGGGAATCCGAAGGGCAAGCGAGATCGTGAGTTATGAAAATATTACGCCTGAAGAATGGGAAGAAGCGAAAATAGAGGCTTCGAAACGCCAAGTTATCAAACTTGAAAGGGAAGCGGGTAACGAGGAAAAGGCTGTCGAAATTGCTATGAAAGCCATTGCCAAAAATTTTGACAATGAAACGATTGCTGATTTAACAGGTTTAAGTCCTGAACAAATTGAGGAACTCCGTAAGCCAAAAACTTTCCCGCCCAAATAAAAAAATGAGTAGCGTGTATTTTTTTACTGAAAAATAGATACTTTTGCCCCTAAATTTTTGAAAAATATTAGTTCAGTTAATTATATGGCAAAACAGGAAACGCCCAACGAGTTCCAAAAAATCATTTCTCACGCCAAAGAATACGGTTTTGTATTTCCTTCCAGCGAAATTTATGATGGCTTGGCGGCGGTCTATGACTACGGACAAAATGGCGTAGAGGTCAAAAATACCCTAAAACAACTTTGGTGGAAACTCATGACGCAAGTTTCCGAAAATATTGTCGGGCTTGATGCCGCTATTTTTATGCACCCTTTGACTTGGAAAGCATCGGGACATATCGATAGTTTTAGCGATCCTATGCTCGACAACAAGGATTCGAAAAAACGTTACAGGGCGGACGTGCTGATAGAAGATTGGGCTACAAAACTCGAAAACGAAGGCAAAAAAGTCCAAGCCGATGCTTTAGTAGCCAACATGAACGAACTTCTGGGCAAAGACGATTTGAAAGGTTTGCACGAACTGATCGTCAATGAAAAAATCGTTTGCCCAATTTCGAATACGGCAAATTGGACTGAAGTACGCCAATTTAACCTTATGTTTTCAACCCAAATGGGATCGGTGGCTGATGAGTCGAGCCTGATTTATTTGCGTCCTGAAACCGCACAAGGCATTTTTGTCAATTTTTTGAATGTGCAGAAAACGGGCAGAATGAAAATTCCGTTTGGCATTGCCCAAATTGGCAAAGCCTTCCGAAACGAAATCGTAGCACGCCAATTTACGTTCCGTATGCGTGAGTTTGAACAAATGGAAATGCAATTTTTCATTCGTCCTGGTTCGGAAATGGAATGGTACGAACATTGGAAAAATACACGCATGAAATGGCATAAGGCTTTGGGCATTGCTCCCGAAAAATTCCGTTTCAAAAATCACGAAAAATTGGCGCATTACGCCAATGCTGCTTGCGATATTGAGTACGAATTTCCATTTGGTTTCAAAGAAATCGAGGGAATCCACTCCCGCACCGACTTCGATTTGCGCAGTCATCAGGAACTTTCGCGCAAAAAACAACAATATTTTGATGAAGAAATCAAGCAGTCTTATGTGCCTTATGTGGTCGAAACTTCGGTAGGGGCTGATCGTTTGTTTTTGGCGCAACTTTGCAATGCCTATACAGAAGAAGAAGGCAAAACGGCAGATGGCGAAGCCAAAACCCGCATTTTCTTGAAATTTCACCCTGCCATTGCTCCTGTCAAAGCGGCTATTTTTCCTTTGGTCAAAAAAGATGGTTTGCCCGAAGTTGCCCAAAAAATCTATAAAGATTTGAAAACGGATTTTGCAGTGGTCTATGAAGATCAAGCCGCTATTGGCAAACGCTACACGCGCCAAGACCTGATTGGTACGCCTTTCTGCATTGCTGTCGATCACCAAACCCTTGAAGATCAGACTGTTACGATTCGCCATAGGGACACAACCGAGCAGGAAAGATTGCCTATTTCGGCTTTGAAAGACAAAATCAATCATGCCGTTTCTTTCCAAAGAATTTGGGAAAAACTGTAGCAAAATGAGAATATAAAATGATTTTAAAACCAAGCGTTTTTTTAAAAAATGCTTGGTTTTAATCGTGTTTTTTACAGATTTATGCAAAAAAAACTATTCCAAATATTTTTTATTTCCCTTTTTTTGTTTGCTTGCGAAAAGGAACAAGAAAAAACTAAATCGCAAGAGCCTGATTATCAAGGTGCTATAGTTACTTTCGAAAAGGTCATGACGATCTATAGCGAGGAAGCAAAACTTAAGATCAAGTTGAACGCACCTTTGCAAGAAATGTACAACAATGGGAACGTAATCTATAGCAAAGGTTTGACAATCACGATGTATAACGAGGACGGAATTCGAACCACAACCATGAAAGGCGATTTTGGAATGTACCAAAAGGATATCCGTTCGTACTGTTCGGCGGGAAAAGTAGAAGTAGAGAATGTATTGCTTTCGCAAAAACTTTTTACCGAAGAAATCACATGGGATCAGAACCGCCGCCAGTTTGTTACAGACAAAGCGATCAAAATAGTTACGCCCAACGAAATTTTGTATGGTGTAGGTATGACTTCAAATCAGGATTTTAGTGTCTATAGGATCGACAAACCTACGGGGATTTTTACTTTGAAATAAAAACGTAACATAGACTTTAGTCTGTGTTATTTCACAGACTAAAGTCCTGTTATAACTACTTGATTTTGAACTCAATACGCCTATTTTTTGCTCTGTTTTCGTCATTTGTATTTGCCTGTAAGGGTTTGGTTTCGCCATAACCTACGGCAATTAAACGGCTTTTTTCGACACTCGCCTTGAGTAAATAATCCACTACAGCCTGCGCCCGTTTCTGGGAAAGGTCTTTATTGAAAGCGTCTGCCCCAACATCGTCTGTATGTCCTGCAATCTCGATTTTGATTGTGGGATTTTCCGACAAAAATTTCAACAGTTTGTCCAATTCAGTCTTCGATTTGTCTTGCAAATCCCATTTTCCTGATTCAAAAAACAAATTGTTCAAAGTAATTGCCACATCTTTCTCGATGGGTTCGAGTTTGATGTCCAGTTCTATGTCTTTGCCATTTTTTCCGTTGGCAAAAGAAAGACTCTGAAACAAATATTTTTCTTTATTGACGTACAAAGCGTATTCTTCGCCCTGATTCAGCACGATCAAATATTCTCCGTTTATTTTGTCCGAACTAACCGCCGCCTCGACTTGGTTCGTTTTCAAATTAATCAATTCGATTTTTGCCTGAAGTGGTTTTAGCGTTTTAGCGTCAAAAACTTTACCTTTGACTACGTTGCTAATCGTTTGAATTTTCAATTCGGCAGGAACTTCGAACTCATGAATTACGCTTTCGACCATTTGCCCGTTTTCGTTAGTTTCGTGCGAATAATAGCCTTTCTTGCCATCGGAAGTGATATAAAAACCAAATTGGTTGCGATGATCGTTCAGCGGATAACCCACATTTTCGGGCTTCGACCATTCATTATTGCTAATCAATTCCGTTTTGAAAATATCAAACCCACCATAACCCAAATGCCCTTCGGACACAAAAAACATGGTTTTTCCGTTGGTGTGAATAAAAGGGGCAAGATCGGTTGCGGTCGTATTGATTGTATTTCCAATATTCTCTGCCACCGTCCAACGCCCTTTTTCATCAAGCCTCGAACGGTAAATATCTATTCCACCAACTCCACCAGGTCGGTCGGAGGCGAAGTAGATCGTCCGTCCGTCAGCCGAAAGCGTAGGTTGCGATTCCCAGTACGGTGAATTTACTTTTTCGCCCATGTTAATAGGCGTAGTCCAATTATTGCCTTCTTTGTAGGAAATAAACAGGTCGCAACGCCCAATAATAATCCGTTCGCCTGAACCTTCACAAGCCGTAAAAATCATGACTTTGCCATCACCCGAAATGGAGCAAGTTCCCTCGTTAAAGGAAGTATTGATCGTCCGTAGAGGTTCGCCCAAAGTCCATTCGCCATCTTTTTTGCGCGAAACATACATATCTTCGTCCCTTGTAAGTTCGATCCCTTTTCTGACTGTATAAATCATGGTTTGCTGATCGGCAGTGAGGGCGGGAAAATATTGCAAAGGAAACGTATTGATCGTTTTGGGTAAGGCTTTTGGGCTAAAGGGTACAGGTTTTTTCATGCCTTCCATGCCATAATCACAACTTGCCAAGTTGCGTTCCCCTACTCTTTTTTGGGCAGGCGAACCCGAACCAAAACTTACGAACTTAGCGTATAAAGGTTTGGCTTTCAGGTAATTACCTTTGTTAAATTCGGTTTGTGCAGTTTCGAAAAAAGCCACCGCAAATCTCGGATCGTTAGGAGCTAATTCGGTTACTTTTCGAAAATAATTTTCAGCTTTTTCGGGCGGATAGCGCAGTATTTTGTAGGTTTGCGCCAAAGTTGCGTAGGCTTCTGTGAGGTTTGGATCAACCTCAATGGCTCGTTCTATTTTTTTGATTCCTTCCTCAAACTTACGCACTCTCAAGAGGCTCGAACCTTCGTCATAAAGTTCTTTTGCCTTTTTGGTATTTTGAGCAAAAACAAAATTGCTAAGTAATAGACTGAAAATGAG
>JAAFHK010000124.1 GCA_013297565.1 Cytophagales bacterium | reverse complement strand
AATTTCCGAATTATTTTGAAACCCAAACGATTATACAAATGAATAGCGCGCGCATTGTGGCAAAGCACTTCCAATAAAATCTGCTCAATCCCTTTTTCCTGCAAAATGGGTTTCAAAAAATTATACGTTTGATCAATCAATTTTTGTCCTCTGTGCGAAGGAATTACGCCTGTTCCGCCGTTGTATAGCGTTTTTTTCCCTTCCCAAATCCCAAAAGCGTGCATGACAAAGGCGACCAATTTCTCCTCCTCAAAAATCCCCACCGAAAACCCATAATCCGTCCCAGTTCTTCGCAGACGGCGCTCAAAATCCGTTTTTTCTTGGGGCATCTGCACCGCATAATCATGGAATGCTATCCCAAAAGTTTGATACAGGCTTTCAAAATCGGCTTCGGTAAAGGTGCGTGCGAATAGTGGCATATACTGAAAATTCAAGTTTTTTTTGGCTTGTAACACAGGCTACGAGCCTATGTTACAAAAAACAAGTTTCACGGATTCAAAACCAAGTCTTTTTCAAAGGCTTTCAATGTTATGGTTTTTCCATCATATTCGGCGTAGGTATTGTAAGTTAGCCATTCGCCCAAATTAATGTATCGGCTTTGCTCCCCAACAGGCAAATCGAGAGGCAGATGGCGGTGTCCAAAAACATAAAAATCAAAATGCTCTTTCGTTTCTCTTTCCTCGCAGTATTGCCAAATCCATTCGTTTTCCCTGCTTTTCAAATGTTCCTCGCCTTTTCTCCGATCCTTTTTTTTTCTGTATTTTGCCCAAAGCAAGGCAAAAGGAAAGGTAAAAGAGGGGTGAATTTGGGAAAAAAGGAATTGGGCAATAGGGTTTTCGAACAGGTTTTTGAGGAAATATTTATAAAAATAATCTCCACGTCCTAAGCCGTCCCCATGTCCCAGTAAAATTTTTTGTGAGCCAATCTGCAAAATTTGCGGTTTTCTGTAAAGCGCAATCCCCAATTCTTCGGTAAAATAACGAAATGCCCAAATGTCGTGATTGCCTGTAAAAATACTTAAGGGGATTTGGCGGTCGACCAACTGAGCTAATTTGCCCTGAAAACGAATAAATCCTTTGGGAATCACATAATTATATTCGTACCAAAAATCAAACAGATCACCCACCAAAAAAATATGTGCCGCTGTATCACATACACTGTCGAGCCAGCGAATAATGCGGCGTTCGCGCTCCAGCGAAATATGCGCATTGGGCGCGCCCAAATGGAAATCGGAAGCAAAATATATTTTCTTTCCTTCAGGCAAAGCAGACAAATTCAAGATCATAAGGGGCTAATTTTCAATCACTTTGGGGACTACGAAAAACTCACCTTTTTTCTGCGGAGCATTCGCCAAACCTTCTTCGCGAGTCAAAAGATTTTGGGCAGTATCGGGGCGGACAGTATTGGTTTCATCAATCAAATGCAAAAGCGGTTCGACTTCTGTCGTGTCCAATTCGTGCAGTTTTTCGACCCAATCCAATATCTGGTTCATGCTTTCGAGCAGTTGTGGAATGTCCTCATCTTTAAGTTCCAGACGGGCTAATTGGGCGGTTTTTTCCAATAATTGATGATCTATTTTCATTTTTTGCCTCCTTTTTTGTTGTTATTATGAGGATTGGAATGATGTGCGTGTTTTTTGTGCTGGTGCGGGTGTTTATGGTCGTGGCGTTGTACGTGCGGGCGTTGGTGCGGACTCGAAGCACGCCCAAAATCCGTATTGAGTTCAGCTACAGTGTAATCGAGCTTTCCATTCGAAAGCGCTTTTAGGTTTTCAGCAATCACTTCTTCGTCCATATTTTCCCTGTTCCACGTTACAAAAAAGGTTTTCATAAGTTTGGCAACTTGAATCGTAGCTTGCAAACGTTCTTCAGGATTTTCAATTTCCATTGCCTTTTCGACCAATAATTCCACATTTCGACCGTAATGTTTGTAGCGCGGTGAGGAAGCGTTATATTTGACTCTTTCAGGTTTTTGGTGCAGGGTTTCGAGTTCGGGCATGGGATAGGGCCCATTAATTTCGAGTTCGAAATCTGCCATGACGTACAAATGATCCCAAATTCGTTGGATATTGTCGTTGTGTTCTCGAACCGAAGGGTTGAGTTGTTTCATCAAATTGATCAGTACGTGCGCCATGCGTGTGCGGTCTTCTACATTCTGCACCGTATTCAAGTAACGCACCAATTTCTGCACATTTCGCCCGTATTCTTTCAGAATCAAGGCATCTTTTTGAGTATTGTACTCATCAAAGCGTTCTTCGATCATAATAAATTGGAATAAATTAATTTATTTTGTACTATTTTTCTTCAACAAAGATAGGTAATTTCCCAAATTTATTACGGAAAATTAAACAACTTCGCTTTTTTTGTTTTCTTCAGACTCGTTTTTTTCAAAAATATCCGCCTGATATTTCCGAATCCTCACATAACTTGCATCATAAATCAAAGCAAAAGCCAAAATGCCAAGCGGAAACAAAAAAGATTTGAAAAGAAACTGGGAAAATAAAAAACCACCTGCAAATGCCCCAGTAAAAAAAGCAATCACGATTGCCGAATGTAGCACAATTTTGCGAAAAAGCATTTTGTTTTTACGAATATTAAATCGCAAAAAGACAAATTTCGCCCAATTAATGCCCAAATCCGTAAAAAGTCCTGTAAGATGCGTAGTTCGAATCACCGAACCAGACACCATCGTAACCATCGCATTTTGCATTCCCATCGCAAAAAGCAAACTGCCCGCAAAAAGTTGGGTCATTTCCCGACTATAATCATAATGCGAACCGTACCAGCCAATCACTCCTAAAATGCTCATTTCCAATAAGATAGGAACAGTATGCGAAAAGCGGGTATTTTTCGAACCGACAAATTCCATACACAAACCCGAAAAAAATGCTCCTGCAAAAAAAGCAAACAACCAAAGCATACGCAACTGCGCAGGGGCGGAATTATTGGCGACCAGTTCAGTGGCAAAAACAGCCACGTGTCCTGTGATATTGGTCGTAAAAATCTCGAAAGCAAAAAAACTTGCAGCATTGACGCTTCCTGCCGCCGCCGAAAGCAAAGCCGCCAGCCGAATGTCGTGAATAAATTTTCGTTCCTTGTTATAGGCTTCAAACATTGAGAATGATAATTTTAGATTTTTGAGGTCTTTTTTTTGCGAAATTAGGCAAATTTTGATAAAGTAAAAAACAAAAGGTTTTTAGTCAATATATACCTCTCAAAGCCTTTTTGCCGTTTGCTATAGGACTACCAAAATATTAGGAAAATGAAAAAAATACTTGGTTTATTTTTGTTTTTTGCCTTTTTTTCTGCTTATTCTTATGCCAATGATACTATCCGACTGGCAGATGCGCTCAAAAGTAAAATCCTTAAAATCAAGGCAATAGGCAATGGAGGCTACAGTGGTGAAGCCCTACGATTGCATTTCGAGAACACCAGCTCGAAGGATTTGCTTTTGCAGATAGAAGCAGGGCAAATATTCCGTTCCGAAGACGAAGCGGCGCAGAATTTAATGGTTACGCAAACGGCTTTCGCCGAAATAGCCCCTAAAGGTAAAAAAGAAAAAAATGTGATGACCATGTGCATTGAGTCTTCAGATCATTCTCCTTACGCCAAGAGTGTTTTTTCGGTTTTGGGTATGGCAAGCGGCGATTTATTAAAATTGGCGAAGATGATTGACGAAAAAAAATACCAAAATAGCACCGCACAGTCGGCAGTTTGGGCAATCACCAACGGAGCTTCGATCAAGGATATTTACGGAACTGATCTGAAAATGGCGCAAAGTTTAGCCAATTTTGTGGCGGCTGTGCGCCGAGAACCTCCCCCCACGATCATTGCCCGTCCGCATAATATTGTGAGTTTGAGAGCCAAAATGGGCTTTTTATGCCCCAAAGACAATACCAAAGCCAATTTGATTTTGTGCGATTCGGTCGGGACAGTTTTGGAAACGGTTTTCAAAGATCGCCCCATGAAAGGCGGTCTGAATATTCAAGTTTTTGGGATCAATCGAGTAGAGGCGGCAGGAAAAAATTATTGGCTCAAACTCCAAGATTCGGAAGGTAATCTGATCAGAGAAATGAAACTGAACGAAAAAACGCCTGAAACCGATCCACAGGTCGAAGATTGGCAAGTAAGTTTCGAGTTTGGAGTCGAAAAAGCACTTAGCAAAGGTTATGTGGGAATTTTTGATGAAAAGGGAAAATTGGTGCGGGAATTGGTCAAAAACAAAAATTACGGTTTTGGAGATCACCGCTTGGCGTTTGGTTTCAAGCATTTTGAGGGAAACGAAGCAGTTTTTTGGATTAGGCTTTTAGACCAAAATCAAAAAACAGTGGCGGAGCAAAAAATTGACAAAACAAGTGTAAAAATAGGCAACAATAACACCTTGAAAGTGCCTGAAAATGAGGCAAAAATGAAATTAGACCTCGAATTTTCGTATTATTTTCAAGAAACTACCGACAGCGTTTCTTTGAAAGTTTTTGATGCGGCAGGGGCTGAAGTGCAAAATGTTTTTGAAAATACGAAGTTTGAACGTGGGCAATTTAAAAAGTCCTTTCAAATGCTTTTGGATCGGAATGTACGCTATTTTGTACGCCTCAAACGCAAAGATTATTTGTTGAAAGAGTTGGAAATCAAGTAAATAAAGTTTATGAATAAATCTGTAGCATACCCTTTAGTGTGTGCTAATATATTGACTTTCAAGCTATTACAAACACTCTAAAGTGCCTTACGCAAATTATTCATAAACTTTAATAGGTAAATTGCAAAATCTTAAGACCTTACAGGTTTTTGAAACCTGTAAGGTCTTTTTCCTTTTATCCGTTTATTTTTGCTTTTTACACCCAAAAAAAATCATTTCACGGTATTTTTTTGATTATTCCCCTATTTGGTTTTATATTTGGAATAACTATATTTTCTCAATTCTTGGGTTTTATGAAACATTGGTTATTTGTTCCTGTTTTGCTTATTTTGGGGCTGATTAGCTATCTTTTTTGGGGTTTTACGATCAAAGATTATTTGCCGACTGCTCTACCCAGGAATTACCGAAGCGTGCAGATTGGGGATCAGATTGATGTTGAAGGCTTAGAAATGAAACAAAAACCTGTATTTTTACACTTTTTCAGTCCCGATTGCCCATGTTCGCGCTTCAATCTTGACCATGTTCGGCGTTTGATAAGCAAATATGGCAAAGAAATTGATTTTATAATGGTTTTGCAGGTTGAGAATGAGATGGCAGATTACGATTGGAAAAATTTGGAAGAATAAATCGACATGGGAGTTCCGTATTTGATTGATGCTGAAGGCGAAATTGCTGCGAAATGTGGCGTTTATTCGACACCGCAGGCGGTTTTGATTGATTCGAAAAGCCAGTTATATTACAGGGGAAACTATAATCGAGCAAGATATTGTACCGACCGAAAAAGCAATTATGCTCAAATGGTCATTGACAGTTTGCTTGCCCAAAAAACAGCCCCCGATTTTGGGCTAAATGCCACTCAAGCCTACGGTTGCGGATTGCCACAAAATGAATTGAAAAGAAAAAATAAAACCACCTTTAAGTAGTTTCAAAATACATTCATGAAAAATTATCCTATCGAAATTGAAAGTTATTTGGCAGAAGTGCAAACCAAAGCCGATAAAATAGTTGATAAATTTATTATTGGCTTTTTTGTCTTGGGTTTATGTTTTGCTCCGCTGCACCAAACTTGGGCATTTAGTCTGGCAGTTGGCGGGCTGAATGTTTTACTTTATATTCTTGCCAAATTTTTACCCAAAATATGGGGCAGACAGGTCATTAGTTTGGTTTTTTCTGTTTTTATGTTGCAGTTCATAGGTCAGAGTCACGGCATGGCGGAGTTCCATTTTTTCTTTTTTACCAATATTGCCATTCTTATTATTTATCAGGATTGGCGCGTGATGATTCCTTACACCATTTTCGCTATCGGACACCATTCTACTTTTTTTTATTTCCAACTATTAGGCAATGACCAGTTGGGCGAATATTTTATCAATTATACAGAAGTAAATCTTACAGTTTTGGTTTTCCATTTTGGCATTGCCATTCTCATGGCGGTTATTTGTGCGTGGTGGGCGGTTATTTTCCGTAATCAAAGTATTGAAATGATTAGAATTCAGGGAGAAAGCAAAGAAAAAAATGATGAATTGCACCAAACTGAAGAAGAATTAAAACAAAATATAGAAGAATTAAGAATAACTCAAGAATCAATAAGTCGTCAAAATGAGCAACTTTCTTTAATTTTTGATGGTGTTCCTGGCATGATCTACCAGTTCAAAATGACACCTGATGGCACAATGTCTTTTCCGCTGGTAAGCAAGGGGTCTGAAATTGTTTTTGGGCTTGAGCCTGAAACAGTTATGTCTGATATTACTGCGGTTATCGAAAGAATAAATCCTGAAGATTTGCTGTATTTTCAGCAGACTATTGCTCATTCTGCCCAAACTATGCAAAACTGGACGGCGGATTTGCGGGTAAATTTGCATGGACAAGAACGCTGGATTCGGGTATCTTCCAAACCTGTGCTTTTGGAAGATGGAAGCGTGCTTTGGTCGGGGATTGTGCGGGAAATTACCCAGCTTAAGAACAGCGAATTGCAGATCAAAGAAAGCGAAGAAAAACTGCACAGCATTTTGAGTGAAACCCAAGACGTAATCTGGTCGGTTGGCTTGCCTGATCAACTGACGCTTTTTATCAGTCCTTCGGTCGAAAAACTGTATGGTATTTCTGTCGAGGAATGGTTGCAGGACGTAAATTGGTGGAAAAAAATAATTTACCCTGAAGATAAAAGCATTGCTCAAGAGATGAACCAATTATTAGAAAAAACAGGTAAAGCCGAAGTTGAATACCGTATCATGACAAAAGGCGGTGAAACAAAATGGATTGCCACTAAATCAAAAATCATTTTTGATCAGCAAAAGCGCCCTGTTCGGATCGATAGCATTGCCTCTGATATTACCAAACGCAAAGAAACGGAGGAACAAATACGCCAGCTTTCGGTTGTTGCCCAAAAAACCTCGAACGGCGTAGTGATTACGGACAAAAACAACCTTATTACTTGGATAAATGCAAGTTTTGAAAAAATTACAGGCTATTCGTTTGAGGAAGTGAAGGGCAAAAATCCCAAAATGTTGCAAGGCAAAGATACCGATCCGAAGCATCGCCAAATCATCAGGGAAAATATCCTCCGAAAAGAACCTTTTACTCAAGAAATTTTGAACTATTCGAAAGAAGGAGCATCTTACTGGATCGAGCTAAGCGTTACGCCTATTTTGGACAAAAATGGAGAAATTGAGCAGTTTATTGGGATCGAAAAAGATGTTACACGCCGAAAAAAGGCAGACGAAGAAAACCAACTCCTTGCCGAAATGGTGCAAATGCAAAACCAAGAACTACAGACAAGTCTGGGGCAGGTACTTGAGTTGCGGGAGCAAAGTGAAGTTTCACGCCGCAAAGCCGAGAAACTCTTGAAAAATGTTACGCAAAGCATTAATTACGCCAAGCGTATCCAAGAAGCCATTATCCCAAAAGAAAGTGAATTGCAAAAATATCTCGATTGTTTTGTTTTTTTCCGCCCAAAGGATATTGTTTCAGGTGATTTTTATTGGTTTGCCGAAAAAGAAAATAAAAAAATCTTGGTAGTGGGGGATTGCACAGGGCATGGCGTTTCGGGGGCATTAATGACCATGATAGGCACGAATATCCTGAACCAAATAGTTCATAATTACGAAATCCATCAACCCGATCAAATCCTAAATATAATGCCCGTTTTATTGGAACAAACCCTTTTGCACGCCGAAGGCAAAATCAAAGACGGTATGGATATTTCAATCATTATGATTGAAAACCAAAGCCCGCAAGGTTCAAAGGTATCTTATGCAGGGGCAATGAACTCTTTGTATTATGTTCAAAATCAAGAATTTACGGAAATAAAAGCCAACAAAGTGCCGATTGGGGGAAAAAGAAATGAGGATTTCGTGTATCAAAAACATGAAATTTTTGTAGAAAACCCTACCACTTTTTACTTGCGTTCGGACGGCTTTCAAGACCAATTTGGTGGAGCAGATAATTCAAAATTTATGACCAAAAATTTCAAAAAACTACTTTTAGACATTTCCAACAAAACCATTACGGAACAGAAAATGCTTATCGAAAATACCTTTGCAGATTGGAAAGGTAGATACAAACAAACTGATGATGTGCTGGTCATCGGGCTTAGGGTGTAATTTTTAATGTTTTTTAACGATTCGAAGGTTTGATATCCTTGATGGTAAGTTGAATACTTTTTACTCCCAAAAAATTACTTTCAGCCACCGTATAACACACATCGAAAGGTTTGCCGTAACTAATAATGTTAAAATAAGCCGCCATCTGGAAAGCAATCGCCTCAAGGGTCGTATTTCCTTGCTTTACATAAAACCGTAAGTGCTTCTCTTTCAAGGTTTTAATATTTGCCGCCGTAACATTTCGACTTACAAAAACAGGACTCATATTATTGGGACCGAAAGGCGACATTTGGTGCAAAATTTTCAGAAATTGGAAAGTGAGCATCGAAAGTTGCGGAACTTCGGCATCTATCTCTATTTCTGGGATCAAATCCTCTGGTCGAAGATTCGAAGCGGCTATTTTCTCAAATTTTTCCCTAAATTCAGGCAGTTTTTCAGGTTTCATGGCAAGCCCTGCGGCATGGTGGTGTCCCCCATATTGGTCAAGCAAATCCCGACACTGCGTCAGGGCTTCGTACATATCAAAATTGCTCACCGAACGAGCCGAACCCACAATTTTGTCATCGGCTTGGGTCAAAATAATCGTAGGACGGTAATAATGCTCAATACAGCGCGAAGCCACAATGCCCACAATGCCCTTATTCCAGCCCGCTTTGAACAAAACCGTACTGTAATTTTTCTGCCAACCATTTTTTTCGATCATGTCAATCGCTTCTTCGGTTGTTAGCGAATCATAACCTTGCCGTTCTTCGTTATATTGGTTCGCCAAGCGCGAAAACTGCCGAGCCGTTTCCATGTCTTCACTTAAAAGCAATTCTACAGCAGTTTTGGCATGATTCAAGCGCCCAAAAACATTGATTCGGGGCGCTAAACCAAAAACAATGCTCGATATATCAATAGGTTTGCGCAAACCTGCTAATTCGGCTAAGGCTTCAGTCCCAAAACGATGATTATCATTGAGTTGTAATAAACCGTGATAGGTCAAAATTCGATTTTCGCCTGTAATTGGGACAATATCGGCAGCAATACTCAAAGCCAAAAGGTCAAGATGTCTGAATAATTCATCGAAAGGCAAATTTTCGGCTATTGAAAGTGCCTGCAAAAACTTGAATCCTACCCCGCAACCAGAAAGGTGCTTGTATGGATAGGTGCAATCGGGTTGCTTGGCATCAAGAATCGCCACCGCAGGGGGCAGTTGCGGATCAGGCAAGTGGTGATCACAAATAATGAAATCAATATTTTTTTGCTTGGCGTAACTGATTGTTTCAAAGGCTTTAATACCACAATCGAGGCTAATAATGAGTGAAAATCCATTTTCAGATGCCCAATCGATCCCTTGAAACGAAATACCATAACCTTCTTTATATCGATTCGGGATATAAAATGTCCAATCTACATGAGGATATATTTTTTTGAGAAAACCAAAAACCAAAGCTACTGAAGTAGTCCCATCTACATCATAATCACCATAAATCACCACTTTTTCTTTGCTGCGAATGGCTTTTTGTAGGCGTAAAACCGCAATTTCCATGTTTTTCATCAAAAATGGATCATGCAATTCAGTAAGAGAAGGACGAAAATAGCTTTTTGCTGTATCGTAATCAGCAATTTGGCGCTGAACCAGAATTTTTGCCAAAACGGGGTTAATATTAATTGCCTTGCCAAGTTGCTCGACATTTTCGGTTTCAGGTTCAGGCTTAAAAGTCCAACGGTACAGAGTAATGGGTTTCAATGTATATGTGTTAAAGTTTTTCAATTAAATCTCTCTCCAAGCCTGTTTGTGAATGAATTTCTTCATTCGACAAGCCATTCATTTTCAGAGTTTTAGCAAATTGAATAATAATTTCTTGTTGGGTCGAAAGTGTTTTTTCTTGCTCGACAAGTATTTTTTCCTGCTCTTCTCTCAAGCTCTTTTCTTCTTCCAATTCCTTAGATGTTTCCTCTAATTCTTTTGAGGTTTCCTCTAATTCTTTTGAGGTTTCCTCTAATTCTTTTGAGGTTTCCTCTAATTCTTTTGAGGTTTCCTCTAATTCTTTTGAGGTTTCCTCTAATTCTTTT
>JAAFHK010000123.1 GCA_013297565.1 Cytophagales bacterium | reverse complement strand
CCGCTGTTCAACCAAAGGTCTTCGCTACGCTACGCCCTTCGTTGAACAGCGGATTTGCGAAATTCCAAAAAAATTTTTCGGTGCTACGCACCGATTTTTTGAAACTTCGCAAATCCGCCGCCCGTTATGTGCAACCTAACAAACAAACCCGATAAACAGATGAAAGGAAGAAACAAAAAGACAATATTAGCCGTAATATTCTTTTGCATACTGAATATCTCAACATTTGCTCAAAAGCAAATTTCAATTACAATAGACGACCCGACTACCAAAGAAACACCTAAATTGAATTGGTTAGTAAGGGACAGCATAATATTAAAAGCGCTTGATTTACATAAAATTAAAGCCGCCCTTTTTGTTTGTGGAATGCGAGTTGACAATTCTAATGGAAAGGTATTATTGAATAAATGGGATTCAAAAAATCATTTAATTTGTAACCATTCATATTCACACTTATACTATAATTCAAAATCAATAACAAGTGAGATCTATATTGCAGATTTCAAAAAAGGTGACAGCATAATAAGAAACTACAAAAATTACAATCAACTATTCAGATTTCCTTTTCTAAAAGAAGGAAACTCTGTTGAAAAGAGAGATTCAATAAGAACTGTAATGAAGAATGAAGGTTACAAAAATGGCTATGTGACTATTGATGCATCAGACTGGTTCATTGATGCGCAATTAACTTCTGCATTGCACAAAGACATTAATACCGATTTAACACCCTACAAAGAATACTACATAAAGCATATTTTAGATAGAGCCAATTATTATGACTCATTAGCACACTTAGTGTTTAAAAGAGACATAAAGCACACTCTACTAATACACCATTCTTTATTAAACGCTTTATTTCTCAACGATTTGCTAAATGAACTAAAAGCAAATGGGTGGGAATTAATTGACGCCAAAGATGCGTTTACTGATGATGTGTTTCAATTACAACCCAGCATAGTCCCTTGTGGAGAAAGTATAATTTGGCAATGCGCAAAGCAGATAGATTGGATTTCAAAAGAATTACGCTATCCAGCTGAAGATGGAGAGTATGAAAAAGCGCCCTTAGAAAGTTATTTAGAGCAATATAAAAAAAGAACGAATCAGAAATAGGCAGCACATAACAGCCGTTTTGCAAAAGCGGGGTTTCGTGCTTCTTTGACAGTGAAGTGCTAAATTCAGGCTTTGTGCTTCTAATGAAATTTAGTGCTGAAAATCCCCGCCTTCGCAAAGCGGCAAAACGTTCATCAAAAGGCGGCTACGCTCGCCTTTTGATGAACGGGCGGCGGATTCCATCCGCTGTTCAACCAAAGGTCTTCGCTACGCTACGCCCTTCGTTGAACAGCGGATTTGCGAAATTCCAAAAAAATTTTTCGGTGCTACGCACCGATTTTTTGAAACTTCGCAAATCCGCCGCCCGTTAGCGGTCATTGTAAACGATACTATTCAACAGTTATCTGTAATTTTAAAAAGTCAACTATACTTTATAGAATGGAACAACACGAATACTTTAAACTTTTTCACAACCTTGGTACTGCTGACTATGTTTTATTGACAAAAAAACTAAAAACAAAAACCTTTAAAAAGGGCGACTTTATAACAGCCGCAGGACAAACACAACGAGAACTTTACTTTGTAAAAAGCGGTGTTCAAATGTCATACTTTGACACAGAAAACAAAACGCATGTAATCGCTTTTACTTATCCGCCAAACCTTTGTGCCATTCCCGAATCGTTTTCGTTTCAAATTCCGTCAAAATACTTTCTGACCTGTATTACAGACAGCGAATTAGACTACATTACTTTTGAAGAACTTCAAAAACTATTTGACCAATCACAGCAAATTGAGCGACTGTTTAGGCGAATGACAGAAACGGTTTTAGCAGGTATGATTAACCGACATATTGAACTGCACAGTATGACGATTGAAGAACGTTATAAAGCATTCTGCCAACGCAGTTCGCATTTGCTTCAACTTGTTCCACACAAATACATTGCTTCTTATTTGAGCATTGACCCGACAAATTTCAGCAAGTTGTTTAACACTGTGAAATTCTAATGTTGGTCTATACCAAGATTAGTTTTCTAAACAATTAAGACCTTTGTCGTATAAACTTTACAAGTATGGCAAATCATTGGCTTGACAAATCAGAGTATCCGTTTACATCAAACTATTTTGACATCAACGGACAAAAGTTACACTACATTGACGAGGGAAAAGGCGAAACGCTTTTGTTTGTTCACGGAACACCTTCGTGGAGTTTTGATTTTCGTAACATAATTAAAAGACTTAAAGAACATTACCGATGTGTTGCAATTGACCACATCGGTTTCGGGCTTTCAGATAAACCCGAACATTATGACTACTCAACACAAAATCATAGCAAAACACTTGAACAATTTGTATTTGAAAAGAAATTACAAAATATCACACTTGTTGTGCAAGATTTTGGCGGACCTATTGGGCTGAATTTCGCCATCAACTACCCTCATCTTATAAAGAATATGGTAATATTAAACTCTTGGTTATGGAGTAGTGCCAGTGACCCACACTTCATAAAGTTTAGCAAAATTATTCGAAGTCCTTTGTTACCTTTTTTATATAGGTATTTGAATTTTTCGCCTCGCTTTGTTTTGCCAACCACATATGGAGATAAGAAACCAAGCAAGAATATTTTAAGACATTATACTAAACCTTTTGCCGACAAAACCCAACGAAACGGAACATTAGCATTTGCAAAATCGCTGCTTAACGACCAAGATTGGTTTGAACAACTCTGGAATAATAGACAAGCAATTTCAAACAAGCCAACATTGTTTATATGGGGTATGAAAGACCCAGTTATCAAATCACATTACCTAGACAAATTTCAAATTGGGTTTAACAATTCAACGACAGTAAAGTTAGAAACAAGCGGACATTTTCCACAGGAGGAGCAACCTGATATAGTAACGAAAGTGATGCTTGACTTTTTGGCTGACAAGAAAACCACAAACAGTATCTCGAAAATTTGAGGCAAAAAAAACATGGAATGACTTTGGCAAACCAAACCAAAATTTATTGATTATATAAAAAATAGGCTCTAAAAGAGAATTACAATGTTTAATATACCTATTGATAAACAAAAATTGTTAGACAATCTCGTCAATGAACTGAAGCAAGTTGACGGGGTTAAAGCAATTGTACTTGGTGGTTCTTATGCGATAGGTTTGGCGACAGAAAGCTCAGACCTTGATATAGGAATCTACTATTACCAACTTAGTCCGTTTGAAATTGAAGACATAAGAAATATTGCTGTAAAATATTCAGTTAAAGAACAGCCAACCGTTACAAATTTTTATGAATGGGGGACATGGGTAAATGGCGGTGCGTGGATAAATACTGCGAATGGTGAAGTTGACTTTGTCTACAAAAATATTGACCAAATTACAAAGACAATTGAAAATGCCAAGAACGGTATTTGGGAAAATAATTTTGAACAACAACCACCTTACGGATTTTCATCGATTATATTTCTTTCTGAAACACAAAGCAGCCTTTCTCTTTATGACCCTGACGATGTATTAAAGAAGCTAAAAGAAAGTGTAAAAGAGTATCCACAAAAATTAAAGCAATCTGTAGTTCAACAGTCTTTATGGTCAGCAGAATTTACAATTTGGCAAGCCGAAAAATTTGCTATCAAAAATGATACTTATAACACCGTTGGTTGTTTGACGAGAGCAATTAAAAATATCGTAACAACTCTATTTGCTCTCAACGAAATTTATCCAATGGGTGATAAACGAGCAATAAGCATTTTGGAGCAGGAGCAAATTAGACCACAAAATTTAACATATAAAATTGACCACATTTTATGTTGCAGCATAGATAATTTAATTGACACCGTTTCAAATTTAAAAGCCCTTTTTGAAGAAGTTGTTTCTTATGCAGACGGGCTGTATAAACCCTATTACAAATTGTGACAAAAACGCTGAAAACAGAACAACGAACCGCTAACATCGGTTTTGCAAAATGGCGGGTTCAGTGCTTCTATGACAGTTTAATGCAAAGTTCAAGTTCAGTTTTTCAATTGAACATTTGTGCTGAAAATCCGCCACTTCGCCAAGCCCTGTCCGTTGGGCGTAATGCTATGACGACCACCCGAACAGACAAACCACTTCGGACGACTTGACAAATCAACCTCGGAAAACCATTGCAGGCTCAACGCTGTTAATTCGTTTTATGGCTAACAAAGAACTCAAAACTGCCATTAAAAGCGTAACAACTAATAATGCTATACGAAAATGAATGTGGAAATTCAATAAAATTCCTGCATTGGCGACCATTATTTTGAAAATCTCTAAAAATAGTGTTGCAAATCCGTAGCCCATTAAAGCATACAGAACGGCTTGCGTTAAAATCAATCTTTGAAACATAGCCATCTGTTGCCCCTATTGCTTTGAGTGTTCCGTAGTCTTTTAGACGGTCAATTACAGTTGAGTACATCGAAATGGCAATAATAAACGAGCCACTAATTACAGCAAAAACAACCATCAACATAAACACAATTCCTATGCCTGTATTACCCAAAACGATATTTACAGTCATTTGACGTATGTTTTCTTTTTGCCAAGCCCTTACACCAAAAATGTGTTTATTGATGTTTTTTACAACCGTTTCAGCATTGTAACCTGTTTTGACTTTTACGGTTATAGCACTATATGAGTACAGTGGAAAATTGCCATAAAACCTTGCACGGTCTAATGTGGTATAAAGAAAATTGACAGCCAAACCTCTAACGCCTCTTGTTTGGGCTTTAATAATGGCTTGTTTTCCGTTGATTTCAAACTTTGTTCCTACGTTGGTCGTACCGCCAAAAGTCATCGCATCAAAATAATCTGCACTAACAGCACCATCTTGAATTAAATTGTTGCGATTTCCTGCCACAATTTTAGTCGTATCAGGTCCAGCGACAAAAGTAGGTGCTTCGCTTCCTACTAAAAAAACATTGGCATTTTGACCGTCTGCAAATTTGGCTTGGGTGTTTACAATCACAATCGGATAGGCTTTTTCAACGCCTTTAATGCTTTGCACTTCACGCAAATAACGGTCATCAATTCTGCCTAATTGGTTGGCGTTGCGGTTTACATTATCAATTACCCAAACTTCGGTATTGGTATTATTGACCAAGCAACCAATCATATCCATATGAAAAAACAACAGAGAAATTTGTTGCCCTATCAGAAAAGTACAGAGTAAAATACCAAAGACTAAACCAAAAGATTTTGATTTGTCAAATTTCATAAATCGTAATGCTGAAAGTATCATTTTTGAAAATTATTTGGTTGTGATAGTACACTCTACACGAGTATTGAATAGTAAAACGTCTGACTTGTCAAGCAAGATTTTAACTTCTCTCACTCGTCTATCTTCTTGGTCGCCAGCTTTTTCTGAAAACAAAGACTTTTTTCGCAGATAGGCAGAAGCGTAAATCACTTTGCCCGATGTTAGGATTTGTTCGTTTCCTATCAAACTGATATTTGCAACTTGCCCAACTTGGATTTTATCAGCAAAAAGTTCATCAATTTCGCAAACGGCAATCGTTTTGCCATTAGGTGCAAACTTTGCAAAAGTTGAAAGTGGTTCAACTGCACTACCTTTTTGAACTAAAATCTCTAAAATTTGACCTGCCTGATTTGCTTTTATGGTTTTCTTTTCTAATTCGGCTTTTGCAGTTGCTAACTCTCTTTCAGTTTCTACGATTTTTGATTTTGCTAAACTTAATTCTACTTTGTTAAGTTCTAATTTGCTTTCTTGGGTTAGGTATTCGGCTTGTGCATCTTCAAACTTTTGGCGAGTTTCAGCATTTTGTTCGTATAAATTTTTCATTCTTTGATAATAACTTTTGCGGTTATCTCTCTGAATTTCGGTTTGTTTAATTACACTTTCAGCAAATTTAATTTGTTCATTTTGAGTTGCTATTTTGCTATTGATTTGTGCTATTTTAGCCAATTCAACTGCATTATCCAAAATAATCAGTGTTTCGCCAATGGTTACATTATCCCCTTCTTTTTTATTGATTTGGGTAATAATTCCACCCGAATTGACAGCCAAAGAAATAATTTTGCCTTCGGGTTCAATGCGACCAATGCCAACAATTTGATTAACATTTGCAGGTTTTTCTACCAAAGCATTAGCGGCTTGTAAGTCTTCTTTTTTCACAGGCGAACCGTGGCAAGCACTCAAAAAAACAAGTAGAAATAAGTAATAGAAATATGATTTTTTCATTTTTAGAATTGTTTTAGTTGAAGGAAATTTCATCAAAAGGCGTTTCAGATACTTGCCCATTACTGACATAAATAATGCGGTCGGCAAATGAAAAAAGTCGGTGGTCGTGTGTTACCACTACTACCGCCCTATCGGTTTGCGATAAAGTTTTTAGTTCACGCATTATTACGCCTACGCTATTGGTATCAAGCGAAGCCGTAGGTTCATCACAAAGCATCAAAGGGGCATTAGTTACCAATGCACGAGCTATGGCGACACGTTGTTGTTGTCCACCACTCAACTGTTTAGGCAAAAAATTTAATCTATCGCCCAAACCAACTTTTTTGAGTGCTTCGGTAGCTCTTATTTTTGCCTCTTTTTGGGGTATATTGAGCAAGTTTAACGGTGTCATTACATTTTGTATAACCGTATAAGGTGCAAGCAAATTGAAACTCTGAAACACAAAGCCAATAGACCGCAAACGAAGATTTGCCAACTGTTTTTGGTTCATTTCATTGACTTGATTTCCATTGACAATCACTTTTCCATTGGTAGAGTAAATGACACAACCCAACAAAGAAAGTAAGGTCGTTTTGCCCGACCCCGAAGCACCAACCAAAAGCGTAAGTTGCCCTTTGTAAATATCAAGTGTGGTTTCAGCCAAAGCCGTAATGACCGTATCACCAGTTTGATATTGTTTTGAAGCCCCGACAACCGAAGCAATAATTCTATTATCCATTTGAACCGATTACGTTATAAATTCGGTACAAAGGTAATGCTTACGTTTTAAATAAACAACGATTTCGGTATAAAAATAAAATAAATTTATAAAAATTAGAAAATATAAAACGAAAGCGTTACATTTGCGATATGAGCATAGTACCAATTATATCGGCTTGGGAAACCTATCAGCAAGAACATCAAAACGCTGATTTACAAGCATTTGCCCTTTGGTTGTTGGACAATGAAAGGCAAAATACAACCCCTCAAATGGAAGAATTTGGGGCGTATGACCCTGCCGTAAATCCAAATACATTGGCAGGACACTTGATAGGAAAAATGTATAAGGCAATGAAAATCAACACTAAATATATTTTTAGTGCCTTAGACTTGGGCGGAATAGACGATTTTCATTTTTTGGCGACACTAAAAACCATTGGCGAAACCACAAAAAAAGACTTGTGCAGCCAGACTTTGACAGAGCAAAGCACAGGGCAAGACATCATCAAAAGAATGGTAAATCAAAACTTGATACAAGAAGCCCAACACCCACAAGACAAACGGGCGACACTTATAAAAATAACAGAAACAGGCAACGAAAAACTAAACTTGGCTTTTGAACAGTTACAGACAATGCCCGAAATAATCACAGGACTGACTGACCAAGAAAAAAGAGAGTTTTTGGGGCTTTTGCAGAAAATCGGACAAAGCCACAAGCACGGACAGACCTAAAATAAAAACAACTTGGTGGGCGAAAAAAGCACTACGCCCAACATAGTATTGGCAAGAGTGGGGCAGACGGAATAAATCTCAACTTTTGTGCTACTATTTGACTTTTGTTCGGGCGGACGTAATACTATTTGACATTTGGAATAAACCTCAACATTTTTACATATATTTGGCTTCGGTTCGAGCGGACGTTCCTTGAATCCCCCACCCTCGCCAATACTTTTTCGTTCATCAAAAGGCGGCTACGCTCGCCTTTTGATGAACGGGCGGCGGATTCCATCCGCTGTTCAACCAAAGGTCTTCGCTACGATACGCCCTTCGTTGAACAGCGGATTTGCGAAATTCCAAAAAAATTTTTCGGTGCTACGCACCGATTTTTTGAAACTTCGCAAATCCGCCGCCCGTTGTGCGTGATATTAGGAAACTAACCACCTAATAAACACGCCTAAATGGATAAGGTTATGGCAGAACAAAAAATTATTGAAATCACCATTGGTGATGTTAGCAAGCACATCAAAGAGTTTAAAAAACGAAATGCCATTGACAAAATCATAGCATTTTCAGGTGGTTCTGATGAAAAAGAAACCGAAGTAAAATCTATTGTTGATGAAGCCCTACAAAAACTCAAAAACTTTTCTGTTGCCATTCTAACAGGCGGAACAAAATTTGGTATTCCTCAATTTGCTACCCAATCCGCCAAAAACCTCAACATCAAAATTATTGGTATCCTTCCGATTGTAGGGCGAAAACACGCCTTGCCTTCTGATGATTTTGACTTGCAAATTTTTGTAGCCCCAAGTTTTGCAGGCAGTTTAGACAGCCCAAATATTCCTCACAGAGATTTAACGACCAACGATTATTCCCAAAGTTTTTGGGGAGATGAAAGCCCTTTGTTCGCAAAATTGGCTGATGCAATGATTGTGATTGGCGGGGGAAGTGGCACACTGATTGAAATTGCCCACGCTATGAAAATCAACGAAACCCTTATCAAGCCCGACAGCCCACGATTACCCATTTTTATTGTACCTGTTTTAGGCGTTAGTGGTGTTTCCGAAGTCATTAATTTTTTGCCTTTCAAGGAGAATGTAAGGCAAAAAGTATTACCCATAAGCGAAAGAATTTTCACAGGCAGACAAGCCTCTGATTTTCTTATACGCAAACTTAATCTTTACGAAAACGAGTTCAACACATCTTCAAATTTAGATAGTACAATGCAAGAAAACGACAACATTCCAGACAATCAAAATTCATTGATTGAACCCAAAACTTTAAGCGGTTTTCGGGACATTTTACCCTCTTTGGCACTTGTGAAAGAGGATATGCTTTACGAGGTAAAAAAGGTATTTCGCAAATTTGGTTTTGCGCCTATCGAAACGCCACATTTGGAATACACCGAAATTCTTTTGGGTAAAGGCAGTGATGAAATCCAAAAACAACTTTATCGTTTCAAAGACAACGGAAACAGAGATGTAACCCTTCGTTTTGACCATACTGTACCCTTAGCCCGTTTTGTAGTACAACACAAAAACGAATTAGGTTTGCCTTTCAAAAGGTATGCAGTAGGTAATGTTTTCAGAGGCGAAAGTCCGCAATCAGGCAGGTATCGTGAATTTACACAATGCGATTTTGATTTTATAGGAACTTATTCAATTACAGCAGATGCTGAAATTGTGCAAGTAATTTTTCACTCTTTGAAAACCCTACAAATCAACGATTTTACGATTTATCTCAATAACCGTAAAATAATGAATGGCTTGGCAGAAAAGATAAATGCGAGCGACAAAGTAGGTGATATTTTGAGAACTGTTGATAAAATCAACAAAATTGGTTCGGAACAAGTTCAAAAACTTTTGATTAGCGAAGTAGGACTAAGCCAAGAGGCAACAGAGGAAGTTATGCGTTTCATTGTGATTAGCCAACGAGAAACGCAAGGCAATTTTTTTGAGTTTATCGCCAATTACAAGAATTATAATGCCACAATGAAAGAAGGCATCGAGGAGTTAGAGTTCCTTTACAAAATTCTTGAAAAGTCGGGCATAGACAGTCGTAATTACACGATTGATTTTTCCATTGCGAGAGGTTTAGGTTACTACACGGGAATAGTGTATGAAACTACGCTTGACAAATTACCAAAAATTGGGGCTGTTGCATCAGGGGGAAGGTTTGATAACCTAACCAAAAGTTTTTCAAATGACAACTTGCCTGGAGTTGGTGCTTCCATTGGGATTGATAGATTGATTGCAGCATTGGAACAACTTGAAATTATCAAATCACGCAACACACCCGCCAAAGTGCTAATTGCGAATGTTGATAACAACTATATTGCGGATAGTTATGTACTTGCTAACACGTTACGTGACGCAAATATTGCGGTAGAAGTCTATCCCGAAGTTACCAAACTCAATAAACAGTTTGCTTTTGCAGACAAGAAAGGGCATCAATACTTAGTTGTATTTGGAGAAAATGAAGCAACCAAAGGTGAATTTGTGCTTGCGAACTTGCAAACAGGCGATAAAACCCCTGCAAAATCAATTTCAGATTTATACTAAAAACCCTCACGAAATCAACTTCAGTCGGACGTAATCCGACCTTAAAAAGGTTGCGAAATTTCAAGGTCGGACTACGTCCGACTGAAGTTT
>JAAFHK010000122.1:648-10398 GCA_013297565.1 Cytophagales bacterium | reverse complement strand
AAATAATTCTTACCAAATTTCCTCATATATTCGCCCCGCCAATGCCTACTCGAACCTCGAAGATGCTCTGGGGAAAGATATTTTCAAAAAAGCCTTACAGGAATATATTGCCCGCTGGAGAGGCAAGCACCCACTTCCGTATGATTTTTTCTATACTTTCGAAAGCGTAGCGGGCGAAAACCTGTCTTGGTTTTGGAAGCCTTGGTTTTTCGAGTCGGGCTATCCAGATTTGGGAATTGGAGAGGTAAAAATAGAGGGGAAAAAATGTACCGTTACGGTCAAAAAAAATGGCAACTGCCCAATTCCTATTTAT
This sequence comes from Cytophagales bacterium, assembly GCA_013297565.1. Lineage (GTDB taxonomy): Bacteria > Bacteroidota > Bacteroidia > Cytophagales > Thermoflexibacteraceae > JAAFHK01. The sequence goes on along the minus strand of JAAFHK010000122.1, from coordinate 10,085 downwards.
ATGACTTTGGTTTCGAAAACAGGTACAGAGAAAAAACAGTACGAAAGTTGTAGAATTTGGAAAGATCGAAACGAAGTTCAATTTTCGTTCGAACTCGATGCTCCGCTGAAAAGTATTGTTTTGGGAGCAGACGGCGTAGCCGATGCAGTTTCGGACAATGATTTTTATGAGGTAAAAGAATAATCTTATAAAAAATGTATCTTTAAGCCTTATTTTTAAACCCCATTTTCTTATGCAAGACTTTGATAATGTGGATTTTAATCTCCAATATGGAAATTTTGATCCAAACGACATACAAGTTGATGAAACGATCAACGCCGTTTTTGTGGTCGACATTTCGCCTTCGATTGGTTCGTACGCTATGCACCTGAACACTGCTTTTGCGGATTTTATCCAAACGATGCAAAAATCGCATTTGGCAGATCAGTTGCTGGTTTCAGTCATCGAATTTCACGATCAAGTAAAGATCAAAACGGGTTTTCAGCCTGTAGCCCAAGTTCCCCAAATCACTTTCACACCTTCGGGCGGCGGAACATCACTCTATGACGCTACGCTAAAAGGGCTGGAACAGGCACTCGAATACCGCAAAAATCTCGAAGCTTCGGGCGTAAATACCAAAACTTTGCTTTTTGTAATTACAGACGGCGGCGACAACACCTCGAAAAATCCTGCCAATACGGTCAAAAACCAAATCGAAAAAATTCTTTCGGACGAAAGAAGCGTTTTTTCATTTACCAGTATTTTGTTTGGTGTGGGGACAGCTTCGGTATTTGAGAAAGCCCAAAAAGACATGGGCATTCAGCATCTGGCGAAAGTCGGGACTTCGGGAGATGAGATCAAAAAAATGATCGGTTTCATTAGCCAATCCATTTCGAGTACGGCAAATAACCAAAAAATTACGTTTTAGGTCTTCTCAATTAGGGTTTTTCAGTTTGTATTTTGTTTGAACCTGAATTTTCCGAATTTGTAAATTTGTAGAATTAATAGCCCAAAAAAGGCTGTTATACTGAAACTAAATTGGTTTTGATCTGTAGAACGGACTTGAGTCCGTTTTTTTACGCTATAAAACGGAAAAAATCCGTTCTACAGGAAAATCTATTTTTGAATGAGTACATTTGGCTGTTAATTCTATAATTCTTTAAATTTTGATTCAGAAAAATGCTGTTTTCCTGAAAATTCTGATTTTAATTTCGTTATTCAATTTACCTAAACAAACCCTATGCCCCAAAAACTACGCATTATTTATTTGGGAACGCCCGAATTTGCTGTTCCTTCGCTTGAAATTCTAATCCAAAACGGTTTTGAGGTCGTAGCAGTGGTTACTGCCCCCGACAAACCCGCAGGACGAGGCATGGCTTTGCAAATTTCGGACGTAAAAAAATGTGCCTTGCAGTACAATTTACCAATTTTACAACCTTCGCAACTCAAAGAGGAAAGTTTTTTGGAAGAGTTGCGGAGTTACAAGGCTGATTTACAGGTAGTTGTGGCTTTTCGTATGTTGCCCGAAGCCGTTTGGCAAATGCCGCATTTAGGGACTATCAACGTTCATGCATCTTTGCTTCCGCAGTATCGCGGCGCCGCCCCGATCAACTGGGCAATTATCAATGGGGAAAAACAAACAGGTGTAACGACCTTTTTTTTGAAACACGAAATTGATACAGGGGATTTGCTTTTTCAAGATATTGAACCTATCCATGAAAACGACAAGGTAGGAGATTTGTACGAAAGATTAAAACACAAAGGCGCACAACTTTTGCTTCGCACCGTACAAGCCATTGAAAATCAGGATTATACGCCACAAGCGCAAGCAGTTCCTCCGAATCAGGTTTTGCACAAAGCCCCAAAAATTTTTACGGAAACCTGCCAAATCGATTGGCAAAAAACACCTTTGGCATTGTACAATTTCGTCAGAGGACTTTCGCCTTATCCTGCGGCTTGGACGGAGATTGGTGGAAAAAAAGCCAAAATTTTTGCTATAAAAATAGTGGAAACAACCGAACGAGGCGAAATAGGCAATATGGAAACCGATGGCAAAACCTATTTGCATTTTTGGGTACGAGGCGGAAAAATAGCCATTGAGGAACTGCAAATGGAAGGCAGAAAACGAATCCGAACGGAGGAGTTTTTGAGGGGAACAAAGTTGTAAAAATGTTGTTTTTTTTCTACTTTTGCACACACGAAATTTATCAACTCAATTAATCCATGAATAATTTACAAGATACGATATTTCCTGAACAGATAGAAAGCGCTTTTGCCAAACTGGAAACGCAAATAAACGGACAAAAAAACGCAATTTGGCATAAAACCCGCCAAAAAGCCCTCGAACAAGTCCGAAAATTGGGTTTTCCAAGCACCAAACACGAGGAATGGAAATATACGAATGTTAAAAATTTATTAAATCAAAACTTTGATTTTCAGGCAGTTAGCCAAAAAAATAACAAGCCTGTAGTTCAAGAAAATATTTTTGGAAGCGAAGAGGCTTATTGGCTTACTTTTGTAAATGGCATTTTTGCTCCTACCCTTTCGACTCCCGCTATAGAAGGTAAAGGCTTAGTAATCAGTAACTTACAAAATGCTTACCAAAACTTTGCGGATAAAATCAACGAACATTTTGACAAATACGCCCATTCCGAAACGGAGGCTTTTACGGCGCTCAATACGGCTTTGGCAACGGACGGAGCTTTTGTTTGGATACCCAATAATACCGTTTTGGACAAGCCTTTGGTGCTGAATTATGTTACGGAAAGTTCCGAAAACAACGTTTTTGCTCAAAGCCGAAATTTGATTTTGGTAGGCAAAAGTGCGCAAGTGCAAATAGTGGAAATATATAGCGGAAAAGGCGAAAATCAAGCCTTTACGAACATGGTTTCCGAAATTGTCCTTGCCGAAAACTCCCAAGTCGACCATTATAAACTGCAACTCGATAACGACAAGGCTTCGCACATCGGCACTACTCAAGTGTCGGTTTTGACGGACGGAAAATACTGGAATACAACCGTTTCGCTAACAGGCAAACTGATCCGAAACAACCTAAATATTGTCCTGAATGGCGAAAATAGCGAGGCTTTTATGAACGGTCTGTACGCCCCAAAAGGCAGTACGCATATCGACAACCACACCGTAGTCGATCACGCCCAGCCGAACTGTTACAGCAACGAACTCTATAAAGGAATTTTGCAAGAAAAAGCAACAGGAGTCTTTAACGGGAAAATTTTTGTTCGCCAATACGCCCAAAAAACCAATGCTTACCAATCGAACAAAAATATTTTGCTTGATGAAACCGCTACCATGAACACCAAACCCCAGCTCGAAATTTGGGCTGATGATGTCAAATGTTCTCATGGTTGTACGATTGGGGCTTTGGACGAAGAACCGCTTTTTTACCTGCGTGCAAGGGGGATTCCTGAACGCCAAGCAAGGGTTTTGCTTTTGTTTGCTTTTGTAGATGACGTGTTGGATCGGATCAAGATCGAGGCGGTTCGGAAATTTGCCGAACAAAAAATCCATGAAGTGATTGGACAGAATTAGAAAAAATAACGAAAATACTATTTCTGAAAGGGAATGGTATTTTTTGGGAAAATTTGGAAAAATAAAAACCATGCATATTCAAAACCTTCATATTCAGAACTTTAAATCGATTCGGGATTTAAACCTTAGTGGATTTAAACGGATTAATTTGCTGATCGGCAGACCGAACGTAGGCAAATCCAATATTTTGGAGGCATTGTCGATGTTTAGTATTCCGTATTTACAATATGCTCATTCAAAAAAAATTACTAATTTGGTTCGTTTTGAATATGAACAAGGGTTATTTTTTCAGGGAAATATAAGTAAACCCATTACAATCAAAACCGATCAACACGAGTGCGAAGTAATTTATGATCGTTATAAAGGCTTATTTATTTATTTAGACAGTCAAGAGTTGTGGCTTAATAAGGAGTTAGAATTTCAACCCTATCAAAACGGTCTAAATTATCCAAGCAATCAAAAAATAATCGAGACTAATATTTTACGATATATCTTTTCTGATATTATTTTCACTAAACAGAGTAAAGTATTTCTTATTCCGCCTTTTGGAAATAATTTATTAGAAACACTGATGGCTTTGCCTGAATTAAGGAGTGAAATTAACCAATTATTTGCAGGTTATGATCTAAGTTTAATGCTTGATCAAGTGAATCATAGTTTGCGAGTGGCAAAAATTTTTGCGAACAATGAAATTTTTAGCTTGCCTTATCACGCCATTGCCGATACTTTGCGGAGAGTGATTTTTTTCAAAACTGCTATCCAATCAAACGAAAATAGTGTTTTGCTTTTCGAAGAACCCGAAGCACACGCTTTTCCGCCTTATATTACAGATATTACTTATGAAATTATTGAATCAAAGAGTAATCAATTTTTTATTGCTACCCACAGTCCTTATATTTTGAACGATTTTTTGGAAAATGCAAGGGACGAATTGGCTATTTTTATGGTCGATTATCGTGATGGGCAAACTGTAGTCAAAGCCTTAAGTGAGCAAGATATTTCGGAAGTGTATCAGTATGGTTTAGATGTTTTTTTTAACTACGAATCTTTTTTATAAATGGACGAGCATATTATACCTGAATGTTATGTAGATACGAAATTGGTTAAGGTTTTGTGTCCGCCCCAATCCAAACGCTACAATCATCAAAAAGGCTGTAGCACAGTATCTAACAAAATGCAGAATAAATTTTTTGATGATTTTGCATTGGGCATTGTGGATAAAGACAAACGTATTTTAGACTACTCAAAAGAATTTGATGTAATTTTCCAAACCCAAAATCTCGAATTACAGAAGCATAAATCGAAAAATCATTATTTAATTTTTATTCTTCCTGCTATGGAAAAATGGTTATTAGTGAATTTGGAAGAAATTGGGTATTCTTTAACTGATTTTGGTTTGCCAAACGATTTTGAGAAATTTAAAAAAATTACCAAAAATTCGAAAAGTGAGCAACTTGATCCCTATTCCAAAAATTTGGATCAACTGTTCAAGGCTTTAAAAACCAAAAAAGCGAAAAGTGTCCTTATTTTAGCTTATTGGATCGAATATTTACAAAACAACCCGTATCACACAGATTTAGAAGTATTAAAACAACATACGGACGAATTATGGGCTTCTTAAGAACATAATAAAAAAAATCAACCCTACTTCATGAAAAAAATCACACTCCTTTTCTTTTTTCTGCTCAATTTTTCCTTTCTTTTTGCTCAAAAAACCGTTTTTTTCCCGATTAGTTTGGAAAAAGCCTTGCTCACAGCCCAAAAAAGGCATCTTTCGGTTCGGATAGCCGACCAGCAAATCCAAAAAGCCCGCAGTTTGAAAAAAACCGCCTTTGATCCTGCCAATCTCGATGTTTTGTTCGAGTCGCCAACGGGCAACCAAATGCGTTTGGGTGTTTTGCAAACTTTTGCCTTGCCGCCTGTGTATTCGGCACAAAATCAGGTTTTGAAACAAAATGTAAGCATAGCCCAAAACCAAAAAGAAGTTTCGCTTTTGAGTTTGGATTATCAAGTAAAAACCGTTTTTCAGGAATTGTTTTTTTGGAAAGAACAGGAAAAATTATGGGAAGAAAAGGATTCGGTTTTCAGGGAAATCCTGAAAATCAATACGGTACGCTGGCGAACGGGAGATGCAACACGCCTCGATATGCTCAATTCCGAATCGCAAGTAAAGCAGATCGAGTTGGCTTGGCAGGAGGCAAAAGTGCAGTTCCAAAATGCCTCTTATCAATTAGGTTTTTATTTGGCAGTTCAGGATTCGCTTTTTGTACCCGAAGGGGACTGGGTGAAACTGAACACAAAAACACTTTTGGAAAAAATGGATAGTTTGGCAATGTCCCAGAACCTGCTGATCAAAGTGCAAAAAGCGCAAACTCAAGGCAAAGAATGGGAAGTGAAATTGGCGAAACGCCAATCTTTGCCAAGTTTGGTAGCAGGTTGGTTGAATCAAGGCGATGAAAATACAGCTCTTTTTCAGCAAATGAGATTCGGTTTTAGTATCCCCATTTGGTTTTGGGTACAAAAATCTCGGATAAGTGCCTCAAAAATAGACCTAAAAACTACGATTGATCAAAATTTGCTTTTGCAAAAACAACTACAGACTGAATACCAAAAAGCCTTGCAAAATTTTCAGTTAGCCTCCAAAAATTTGGCTTATTTCGACCAAACAGGTTTAAAAGAAGCTGATGAGATGAACCGACAAGCCTTGCAAAATTACCGTTTGGGCAATATTACTTATTACCAATATTTACAAAACATAGAACTTTCCTACCAAATTCGCCAACGTTACCTCGAAACCCTGCGAAATTATAATAACAGCGTGCTTATGCTCGATTATTTGATGGGCAATTTTGAAAGTTTTTAATTTTTGCTTTTATTTGTCTAAGAACCTTTTTAGCTAAAAAATATGAATTGGACAAAATTTAGGGATCAACTGTTCGATATTTTTGACCTCGAACCCAATAGTTCGGTTTTGAGTCATAGTGTCAATCGGTTCATGTACATTGTCATTTTTATCAGCACCGCTGGTGTGATCTTGGAAAGTATCGAGAGTTTGGGAGCTTTGCGACCTACTATCGAGATCATCGAAGACCTTGCTTTGTTTATTTTTTCTATCGAGTTGATTTTCAGACTTTTAGTGATTGATCTGCTCTTTCGGAACTACAAACAATTTTGGGAACGCCTACTCATTGTTTTTTACTATTTGATTGATTTTGCGGCTATTCTTCCGCCCATTATTTTACTTTTCGAGATGCACGCCCATTTCGATTATTTTCTGACTTTGCGGCTTATTCGGGTTTTTAAAGCCTTCAGGCATGACCATTCTATCGAATTTATTTTGCGGGCGATTGTCAAAAAGAAAAATGAATTGTTCAAATCGGCAGTTCTGACTGTAGTTTTTACGGTTTTCTTCGCTGTCATGCTTTTCGAAGCCGAAAACGATTTTCAAACCTTGCACAAAAGCACCGAACAGAATTTCAAAGATATTCCAACTACGATTTTTTGGGCTTTGAACCATTTTTTTGAGGAGGTTTCTGGTTTTGGGAATTTTACCCCTCGCACTACTTTTGGGCAAATTTTGGGCATGGTGATTGGTTTTATGAAAGTGGCAATCGTGATTATTCCTACGGGGATTATTGCTACGGGTTTTATCGAGGTGGTTGAGGAAGACAAGTTAAAATCCAAATTTGAGCAACTAAAGGCAGTTTTTCGTCATCGATTCAACTCAATTTTGGGAAAAAATTTGCTTTTGCGCTATTTTACCATTTTGGAAATCAAAAATGCACTCTATATCTCCGAAGATCAAATTTACAAAACCATTGCCGACAAAAACGGTTTGCGCATACGCACAATCCAACAAGGGGCGGAATTTGCAGTGCAGACCAATATTATTGAGTTTTACGAATTTGGGAAACTCACCCGCTACGGTTATTTTTTGGAACAGCCGAAAGCCCCTTATTTGATCATCAGCCCTGATAGCCTTATGCACCCCAATCTGGGTTATTTGGCGTATTGCTTGGCAGTTTGTTTGGATTCGAATGCCATTAGTGTCGAACGTTATGCCCAAAATGCTCTGAATCCTGAACAAGAATTTGATTTTCATCATACAGAACATTTTGATTTTCAGGTACTTAGAGGAAGGCAAGAAAGCAAACGCCGCAAAAAACTAAGCGAGGCGCAAATGGCTTTTGAGGATTTTTGGACGGACACGAAAAAACAAGCGCAGAAAAAACAAACTTTTTTACTACAGGCAATTCCCTTAGAAGAGGATTTTAGGATTGAGCAAGTTAATTCAAAAAATTGCCTTTTTTCAAGATTGGGCAAAGAACTTTATGCCGCAGACGAACACTTGCGATTGATCCAAATCAATGTTGCCTTGCTTTATAAAGCATTTGATTATCAATTAGTTAGAAAAATTACGGCAGAGATTGGTGTGTAATCCAAATCTGTCTGGTATTTCAGAAACGCATTTTTATTTTGCCAAAAAATACCTCACAGGATTGGTATTTATTTCTGTAATGTTGATTGGGAGGGCAAAAAAATGCGTTTTTAGCAAATTTTCCAATAATTCGGTCGTAAAAATTTCGCTTTCGTAATGCCCAATATCGGCAATTATAATCTTGCCTTCTGCATCAAAAAACTCGTGGTATTTATAATCGGCAGTAATAAAAATATCCGCCCGATTCGCCAAAGCATTTCGAAGCAAAAAACTGCCTGCCCCACCACAAACTGCCACTTTTTTTATTTTCTTTGCCAAAAATTCGGTATGTTTGATCACTTTTAAATTCATTTTTTCTTTCAAAAAAACCAAAAAATCCAACTCATTCATTTCTTCGACCAATTCTCCGATCATGCCCGAACCCACTTCTTGATGTTGGTTTTCAAGCGTATACAAATAATACGCAATTTCTTCGTAAGGGTGTGCCTGTCGCATAGCCGCCAAAACCTGACCTTGCAAATAAGTAGGAAAAACCACTTCTATTCGCTGCTCTTGGACTTTTTCCAGTTCATTTGCTTTGCCCAAATGCGGTTTGGCAGATTCGTTAGGTTTAAAAGTTCCCGTACCACTCACCGCAAAACTGCAATGCGAATAATTGCCAATATTTCCCGCCCCTGCTTCGGCTAAGGCTTCGAGTAGCGAATCGGTATTTTCGTTTGGCACAAAAACAGTCAATTTTTGCAAAATTTGTGATTTTGGGGCTAAAATTTTCATGTTTTGCAGACCAAGCCGAGTCCCAATTTGGTAATTTACGCCGTAGCGAACATTGTCGAGGTTGGTGTGCGTGGCATAAATGGCAATTTGATGACGAATGGCTTTGATGATGGCTTTTTCCACATAATTTTTTCCATTCAGTTTTTTCAAACCCTGAAAAACGATAGGGTGATGAGCCACAATGAGGTTACAATTTCGGCTAATTGCCTCATCTACAATGCTTTCTGTAGTGTCCAAACTCAATAAAATTCCTTTGACCGCCTCATTCGGATCGCCCACAATCAATCCCGCATTGTCATAACTTTCTTGGTACGCCAAAGGAGCAAACTGTTCCAAAACTTGGGTAATTTCTTTGATTTTCGCCATTTTTTTTATTTAATAATGCCTAAAATGCTTTTAAAAACCAACCAAAGTTGTTTTTTTTGATTTACGTCTTTGTCCAAGCTCGCCAAAGCTGGGGCGTACAAACATGGCGTATCATGTATTTTTTTCAATTCGTAAAATTTTTCTCGGTGTTCTGTCCCAAAAAACAGCACCAATTTTCGTTTTTCTAAGAAAATTTCCTCCTGACTTTGCTCCACTATTTCGACTTCTTTCATGCCTTCGGGAAACAAAGCCATTAAACCTTTTTCCACCATATTTTGTAATAAAACTTCTTCTACACTTTCCAAAGGCAGTTTTTCGACCACAACCAACA
>JAAFHK010000122.1:0-638 GCA_013297565.1 Cytophagales bacterium | reverse complement strand
AGGAAATTTTGGATTTTCAGGGTTTGATTGGGCTTCAGGAGTAGGCTTAAGGGGCGGTTCTGGAACAAGCGGTTTCGCTTCAGGCGTATTTTCAAGCATTTCGGCTTGGATTTCTTTCCTTAAAAAAAACAAACGGTCGTTGAATAAAAAATTAAGATTATCAAAGTTGTTCATCATGCTTTTCTCCAAACAAAAATACAACAAAATTAGGCACATTTGAAGTGCCTAAAAATATTGTTTTATGAAAAAACTTAAGCCAATCGCTTGCGAATTTCGGATAAAATTTCTTCGCCACCCGCTTCTACTACTTTTTTGGCTAATTGATAACCCAAACCTATCGGATCGCTACTCTTGCCCGTTTCTATTTCCCGAATCATGCGTTTTCCATTGAGGCTGACTACGCCGCCGTTGAGTTGTAATTCCCCGTTTTCGAAAGTAGCCAAACCAAAAACAGGAACACTGCAACCGCCTTGCAGTTTTTGCAAAAAAGCACGTTCGGCAAGCAAACAGGTTTCTGTTTGGGCGTGATTGAGCTGTTTGCGGATTTGTTTTTTCAGATCGGCAGACATCTTGCTTAGGCACTCGATAGCCAAAGCCCCTTGTCCTACGGCGGGCGTAAAAGTATCCGTTGGCAACTC
>JAAFHK010000121.1 GCA_013297565.1 Cytophagales bacterium | reverse complement strand
GGGTTTGCCATCGGATCGGTTTATTTTCGAGGGTTTTTTACCACACAAAAAAGGCAGACAGACTCGTTTGAAGCGATTGGCAGTAGAAGATCGAACTTTTATCTTGTACGAATCGCCTTTTCGTTTGTTGAAATGTTTGGAAGAACTAATCGAGGTTTGTGGGGCAGACCGACAGGCTTCGGTTTCGCGGGAACTTAGCAAGCTGTTCGAAGAAACCATAAGAGGTTCATTAACAGATATTTACGAATATTTCGTACCAAAAACCATCAAGGGCGAAATTGTCATTGTGGTAGCAGGAATTGGTTAAAAAAAACCACAAGATTATTAAAATCTTGTGGTTTTGCTTGAAAAACCATGATAATTTATTTTCTATTCCGAACCCACCATAATAAACGGACTCCAAAAACGCGGTTGAGCAAAACGAGGAATCTCACGTAATTGCTTTTTTGCGGCGGCAAAAGCCGTTCGTTTGTCGTTGCTTTTGTACCAGTTTTGGTAAAACAGTTCCATGAGTTTTTGCGTAGCTTCGTCATCTACTTTGAACAAACTCATCACCACACTCCTTGCTCCTGCTACCAGAAAGGCTCTTTGCAAGCCCGCCACGCCGTCCCCTGCTCCGCCACGCCCTGTTTCACAGGCACTCAAAATGACCAATTCCGTTCCTTCGAGATTCAAATCCATAGCTTCGTAAGCCGTTAAAATACCGGGTTCTTGGTTATATTTATACACATTGCCCGTGGCAACCATATTTCCCGCATTCCGCAAAAGTACGCCCGAACGCAAAAGTGGATTATTTACGGCTTTTGTACCGCCCACAGCATTATCCGAACCTTCCGACAAATCGGGTTCAAAAAAACCGTGTGTAGCAATGTGAAAAACGGTCGGACTTTTCTTAAAATCCAAACGGTTTTCTTCTGCCTCGAAGTTCAAATAGGTATTTACGTTCAAATTGTTGCGGCGCAAAAGGCTGTCGATCAGTTCTATTTCGCGTTGCGTACCAGGAAGTTGCGATACCTGCCGAGTGGTTTTGGAGGTGAGGAGTTCTTCTTTTGTTTTTTGGTCTTTATAAAAAGCAGGGTTTCCAACCAAAAACACATCTCCGCCTTGCAAACCCGATGAACCCTGACGGTCGAGCAAATCTTGGGTACTACCCACCAAATTGATGTCCATTTCGTCAATGACATACTTTTTATTCGTTTTATACATCGATTCAATGTTCAACTGGTTATAAATTCCAGAAGTCGAAAGGTACAGTTTGGCATTGGGCGGAAGTTCCTGATCGAGGGCTTTCCAATAACGTTCGTAATCTGACTTTTCATTTACATCAAATTTGATGTGGTTGCGGTGAGTGCTGAAGTACGCCCCTTCCATTTTTTTCCCTTCTGCAAAAGCAATAAACTGTGGGGCTTTGCTTGCTTTTTTGATCAATAAAGCCGCATAAATGACCGAATCGGTAAAGTTTTGGTTAAAATATCGATATTTAATAATCTCTGTAGCGTGTTCATTCATTTTCAACACGGTTTGAATCTGCTGCCAAGTAATTTCTCCTGCCTTAGCGCTTTGCGCAAAAGTTTTCGAACGGCGACTTAACTGTTTTTCCGAATCCTCTATAAGTTTTTGGATTTGTTTAACATCGATTCCCGCATCTTTTTGTTGATCAGCACTCAAAGCCAAAGCCTGGATCAAGCGTTCTTTGCTGGTCTGCCAGGTGGTGTAAATTCTCTGCAAAACGGTGTCTTGCGAACTGGTGATTTCCTTTTTGATTTTGCGAATCGCCGAATTTAACAAAAGTGATTTGGTAAGCAAGGTATTATTATAGACTTCGCCCATTACTGCGGGATTTTTGGGACTCATACGTACCGCCAAATTGGTGAAGAAGTCAAAATCCACTTTGATAAGGGCAAAAAACTGGGCTTTTTCTTTATCACTCAAAGCAACAAAAAAATCGGTAATGTATTTTTTGTGTTTGCCCAAAACCTCATCAATGTATTTTTTGGATTGTTCCAATTCGCCCTGTGCGTAATACATTCGGGCAATTCGGCTCAAAACTTTCAAATATTTTGGGTGGTTTTCATTGAATAGTTTTTTGTAAATTTTCAAACAAGCGGTATATTTTTCAAAAGCAACCGCATAATTTTTTCGGCGAACTTCCACATCAGCGATCAGCATATTGATTTCCGCCGTGTTACTATTTCGTTCTGTTCCCAAAACTTTTAGCCAAATATCGTTGGCTTCGCCTAATTTTTCGAGGGCTTTGTCGAGTTTATTGGATTCTGTATAAACCGCCGCCAAGTTTTTAGCTTCTTTGGCATAAACAGGCGTTTGTTTGCCCAGACTGCTGGCTACAATGTTTTCGGCTTTAGTAAAAAGTTCTTCCACTTCAGTCAATTTGTCGCCTTTTTCGAATTTGATTTGGGCTAACTGGGTGAGCGAATTGGCAACTTCGATATGATCTTCTCCAAAATATGCCTCTTCCAAAGCAATTACCTGTTCGATTTCCTGTTTCGCTTTTTCATAGTCACCCATGGCGGCGTAGAGTTCGGAAAGAATACTCATACCTTCGACATTTTTTAAAGATTTTTCGCCAAAAGATTTGCGGGAAATTTCCAAAGATTTGGTAATGTATTCTTCGGCTTTGCCGTATTCACCGTAAAAGTTCATATTTAAACTTGCTAATTGGTTGTACGGATTAACCAAAAAACGGCTATCTTCGCCATAACGAGAAATTCGAGTTTTGATCGCTTCGTTCAGGAGTTTTTCGGCATCTTCGAACTGCTCTGTTTTGATGAGCAAATACGCCAATTCGTCAATCGCTGTTGAGTTCGAAATAGCCCCGCTTGTTTTTTTGTATAAAGTTTGAGCCTTGAGCAAATCCCGCTTCGCTTCATCAAAAAGTCCCATAATAGCGTAATAACCTGCCGCAACTTGCAAAGATTGGGAATGTTGTAATGCCCAAACGCCTCTGTTTTTATTATTATCAAAAATTTTCAAAATACGAACAAAAGAGGAATCTAAGCCTTTGTATTCGCCGCGCGTCATATAAAACTGCAACAAATTCGTATATTCTGTGGCATAAATAGGGTGATTAGTCCCATAAGTGGCTTCGGCAATGCTAACCGCTTCGCTAATTTTGATCCCAGCCGAGTCATAGGCTTCAGTCATTTCGTAGTGAATGGCTAATTGGTTCAGAAAAGGCAAATAGGCTTTGTGTTCGGCGCTAATTTTTTGCATAATGCCCCCATAAAACGTTTTTTGGATCAAGGTGTTTGCCTCATCAAAGCGGTTCGTATAGGTTGTCCAATATTCCGCTTGCTCCATTTGGGCGTAATAATAATCTAAAGATTCCTTGCCTTTGATGCTCTCAATGCTTCGCAAAAGCTCATTGAGGTAATCTTGCCCCAGTTCGTATTCATCAAAACCCAAAGAAACTGTATAAATGAGTTTGAGCCAATGAATCCGTGCAGGGTGCGTTTGTGGTAGGATTTTGATATAGTCATCATACCATTCTTTGATTTTTTTTTGACTTCCCTCTTTGGTATTTTCACTTTTTACACTTTTCTCGCTAACACCTGCATCTATATCAAAAAGTTTCGCCAAGGCATATTGTGGTGTTTTTTCTCCAAAATACAATCCTGTATTTTGTTCAAACTCCCAACGTTGCAAAGCACTTTTACCCAAATATTTGTAATCGATGTAATAATCGATCAGGTTTTGATGGAGTTGCGAATAAACTTTATGAACGGGTGTAAGGGCGCGCTCGGCAAGGTAAATATTGGCTTCAAATTTCTTGCGAATTGTGGTGCTGTCCTCACCTTTGTCGAACGCCAAAGAAAGGCGGGAAAATTGGTTTCGGATAAAAGCTATTTCTCTTGGGTTCAAAAATTCTTTGATCCAAGCCTCGTTAGTTTGCAAAACCTCGTCTGCTTCTTTGTAGCGTCCCGCTTGTCGCAAACCATCACCTTTTAGCGTTTGGGCTTCGGCGGCTTCGGTTTTTCGGCGTTTTTGCTCAATAGCATCGAGTTCTCGACTCGTATAATTATTAGTTACTTCGTCAAAATATTCTGAATCTGTGCCTCTAATGCGATTTTTGCGAACTTTTATCAAGCGATCTATCACTTTCGAAAAAATCTGTATGTCGCCTCTTTGATACGCTACTTTAGCTTTTACCAAAAGTAAATTCGCTTCTATGCCATCATCCTTTAAATTTTTGCTCAATTTGCCTTCCTCACTCATACTTACGCCCAAAACCCCTTCCGCCTGTTTCAAATATTCTTCTGCCTTGTTGCTCGAACCAAATTCGCTATAAAGCACTGCCGCTTCGAGCAAGCCCAAACCATAAACGGTGCTGGTTTCTCCGCGTAATTCGCGCTTGTCTTTGAGATTTCGTGCCAAAGTTTCCTCAAATTTGGCATAATTTCCCATTGCCTCGTAATATTTGGCTTGGTACATTCCCAATTTAACAATGGCGGCATGATCTGTTTTTTTGGCTTTCAACTGGCGGATCAGATCAGAGCAGTTCGCCAAAGCGCGTTCATAATCACCATCTTCATAATACCGTTCGCAAATAGCCAATACCTGATCATATTTTTCGGTAAAAGATTCAGCCCAAGCGGACAAACCCACAAAGCAAAATAGAAAAATAAAGAAAATTCGATTAAAAAATGTTTTGTTACGCATAACCAAATCAATTTATGTTTTAGTGTTTTTAGTATTCCCCTATCATAAAACCCCAATCTACGAAAATATGTGCCAAAACTAAGGCAAAATCATGTAATATTTTTGATTGCTCAAGAAAACAAAAGTAATAAATCGGCAATTAGGAAACAAATCATGGATTTGCTAAGGAATAGCGATTTGGTCTTGGAGATTCAGGCGGTTTGTGCGGATACTTTTGAGGTGTTTTTTATTTTTTTGTAGGTGCAATAAATTGTCCTGATCGGCATACAAATCGACCAGAATAGCATTTTTGATTTCCAAATTTTTCAATTTCCGAACGCCTTGTACTTCGGCAAAAACCCAAATAGCTTGCTGTTCGTATTCCTTGCCCAAGTAGTGATAAAGTAAAGGTTTTCCATTGCCTTGTAATTGGAAATGCTGTGCCAAATATTTCTTCAAATACATATCTGTTTCTTCGTTTTCCCGATCAGTCGCCAAATGCAGACGCAGATTAAACTGCTTTTCGAGGGCATCTTCCAAATCGTCTATAAAAATTTTATGGGCAATTTCGAGGCTTTTGGTGCTTTCGTTCCAGTTAATTTCTGTAATGCTTACGTGGATTGGGTGAGATAGCGGCATGAAAATCAAAAAAACACTAAAAATAAACCTGATCATTTTTTGTAGAAAATTAAAATTAGGGCAAAATTAATTAAACGATGATTAAAGCCACTTATACAAACTAATACAGTATTTTTCTCAAATTAATTTGTTTGTAGATTTCCTTGCTCCATGCCATTTCAACAGGTCGGTATATTTCAAGTTCGTAACTTTCTGCAAATACGCCCAAATTTTGAAAAAAAAAGCAATATTCATAATAAATTGTTTGCCGCCGTCCCGAAAAGCTATGCCAAGATTTTGTATTTATTAGTATTTCGATCCCTTTTGCCTTTGCCAATTCTGCTATTTTAAACGAATTTCGTTTGATTCCTCCAAAACTAAGCCATTGATCTTTTACCAAATAAAGGCAATACATTTCATTTTCTTGATCGTATTTCAAACTAAAAAAATCATGTATTTTTTCTTTTTTATTTTGAATATTATACATTTTAACTCCTTTTTCAGTCAAAATAAGGGTATCAGCTAAAGGAAAAGCCTCATGTGTGAGTATAGGTTTTGGTAAATATAATTCCGATTTTTTGCAAAACCCTCCCGATAAAACCAGTTCTTGATTCCAAAGAGGTAGCCTCGAAAGAAGTTTTTTGCGTTCAGGGCGTGTAATTTCTTGCATTTGCATACTTCCAATAATCACCACTTTAGGTTTGCTAAAAAGTTGTTTATTCATAAATATTTTTCGAGGGGCGTAAAATTGGGACAAAAAAAAGGCATTTTTTTTAAAAAATGCCTTTTTTGAAAAAAAAATTAATGTTTTTCTACTTCGTGGTGGTCTGTATCGTCAAGTATTTGGTGAGCATTGTCGGCTTCTGTTTTCGAGCCATGCACCACTACCAAAAACTTGCCTTCTTTGAGGTGTTTTTGATACCGAATAATCCCTTCTTTGTGGATACCTATTGAGAGTAAAGTCCCTATTAAACCACCGCCCGCCGTACCAACCGAAAAACCACCTACTGCTCCAACCAAGGCACCTGCCGCATACAAAACGCCAAGACCAGGAATGGTAATCATACTCAAACCTGAAAGCACTCCTAAAATAGTACCTACTACAGAACCCACAACAGCGCCCGTTTCGGTACTGTGTTCGCCTGAAAGCACTTTTAGGTGATCTTCCACAAACTTGACCTGACCAATAATAGATACTTTGCTAACATCAAAATCGCTGTCTTTGAGTGTTTTAACTGCTTTAACGGCTTTTTCGTGCGTGGCATATACGCCAACCGTTGCATTGATCATTTCCATAAAAAAAGAAGGAAAAAGATGAAACGAAATTTATTTGAGAAAAAAATGAAAACAAATAGAGTTTATGAATAATTTGTAAAACGCCCTTTAGGGTGTTTCTAATTTATTGAAAATCAAGTATTTAACCGCACCCTAAAGGGTACGATACAGTTTGTTCATAAACTTTAATATAATTTAAAAACTAATTTTTGTAATCGCAAAAGCTGCCATGCTCCAACCCGCAATCATCAAAACTCCTCCAATCGGTGTAATAGCCCCTAACCATTTTATGCCTGTTAAGCACAAAACATACAAAGAACCCGAAAAAATAAGCGTACCAATGAACAGCCCCCAAGCTGAATATTCGAACCAAATTTGCGGTTTTTGCATTGCCAAAACACCCAACATCAACAAACCCAGCGCATGATAAAATTGGTATTTGACCGCCGTTTCGAAAGTTTCCGCCCGCCCATTTGCGGCAAGCAAATCTTTCAAACCATGCGCCCCAAAAGCCCCGATAGCTACAGAAAATCCCGCTAAAATCGTACCGACAAGTAAGATTGTTTTGGGGTTCATGAGTTCCTATTTTTCAAAAATTCTACCGCTTCTGTCGTAGTTGGTACGATAGTGAAAACAGTATTTAACTTTGTGATAATGAACAACTTAGCCACCGATTCGTTTGGGTTGACTAAAATTACATCACCGCCCACATTCCTAAATCTTGTGAGCATACGGATCATAATGCTAATGCCTGTGCTGTTCATATAGGTAACGTGCGTAAGGTCTAAAACGCAGTGCTTGATATCCTGCTGAATGTGCTGATCGGCAAAATCTAACAGTTGTAATTCCTTGTTCAAACCCAGCATATCGCCCTGTAGGATAATATGCAAAACTTGGGCTTCCAGATGATGAGAATAAGTCATAAATAGTTCAGTTTAAGGATTTTATTCTTTTGGTTTTACTTGGCAATCACCACAAACACCATATAAAATTAGCGAATGATGCACAATTTTATAGTTTAATAATTCACCAACCATGGTTTCAATCGTATGGATTCGAGGATCGCAAAATTCGACTACCTTGTGACATTCGGTACAAATCAAATGGTCGTGTTGTTTATAGCCATAAGACTTTTCATATTGTGCCAAATTCTGCCCAAATTGGTGCTTGCTAACCAGATCGCACTCGACCAGTAAATCTAAAGTATTATAAACGGTTGCGCGGCTTACCCTGTAGTTTTTGTTTTTCATGCTAATATACAAGGTTTCGACATCAAAATGCCCTGTTCGACTGTATATTTCTTCCAAAATAGCGTAACGTTCGGGTGTTTTTCGCAAATTTTTATTTTCCAAATAAGCCGTAAATATTTTTTTGACTTTTTCGTAATGTTCGAGATTGAGTGCCATAAGTATATGGTTTGCCTTTTTGCAAAATTACACAAAAAAAGGAAAAAAGGCTAAAATTTATTTTTTCTGCCAAACTATCCCTTTCACCAAACCTACTAAAAACAGAAAAACGGCTAAAAAACCTGCCCAACGTCCCAGATAATCTCCATGTTGGGCATAAAAGGTTTTTTCTTCCGAAAGCCTTACTTTTCCCAAAAGGGCTGTTTGTGTGCCGTATTCCGCTAATTGTCCGATTTCGCCTCTCGAATTAATAAAACACGAAACGCCTGTATTGGCAGATCGGGCTATGTTTCTGCGGGTTTCGATGGCTCGCAAAGGAGCAAATTTTAAGTGTTGTTTGTAACCTGCTGTTTCGTCCCACCAGCCGTCATTGGTAATTATTATCAACACATTTGCTCCTTTTTGGACGTATTCACTCACAAATTCGCCATAAACCGATTCATAGCAAATGACAGGAGCTGATCGCAAACCCAAGCCATTATCAAAAATTTCTCTTTCGGCTTGCCGCCCCAAATTACCGACCATACCGCCCAGATCGAGCATAAAATAACCATCTAAAAATTTCATAAGCCCAGCCAAAGGGTTCGTTTCTACGCCCAAAACCAATTGGGATTTGTGATAAAACTCGAATTGACTTTTGGGATCAATAAAATAGGCAGAGTTAAAAACTTCATAAATCATGCCGTTGTGGTTTCTGACCGTTGGCAGATCGGGCATGGTTTCATAACGTTTGTAAGCATTTACGCCTGTGATGAGGCTTAGATTTGGGTATTTTTCCAAAAAAAGATGTACTTTTTGAATAAAAACATCATTTTTAGGATTTCTTTCTTCCAAAACCTCGTGCAGGGCAGTTTCAGGAAACGCCACCAAAGCGGTTTGCGGACTAATGACTGATTCGGTGAGTTTTAAATGCCGATCCACTTGCTGATCGTAGGGAATATAATCTGGGTTGTTAGCTTCGTCCGAACGGGGATTGTAAGTATATTTTTCACCGTAACAATCAATATTGGGCTGAACAACGGCAATTTCGGCTGTTTTTCCCTTTTCCTCGAAAGTATAAAATTGGTAAAGAGAAAAAATTAGTGGAACAAAAAGAAAAAAAGCGGTTTTGAAAAAAGGAGAAAAATGGAAAGGTCTGACCGTTTCGGTCTGAACAAAATAGCCTTTCAAAGCCTGAAAAATAAAGAAATTGACTAACCAAACCCAAAGCGTTCCGCCCAAAATGCCTGTATATTCGTACCATTGCACCCACGAAGGCACTGCCCCAAAAACATTCCCAATATTCAACCATGGGAACGAAAGTCCCCAATGAAAATGGGCATATTCGAAAGCCAGCCAATTAATAAACAAAAGTCCATAACCAAATTGATTTTTGGCTTTTTTCTTGATAAAATGGTACGCAACTATGGGCAGCGTTTGCAAAAAACTGTTCATAAAAAACGAAAATGCCGCCCCGCCCCAAGAGGCATGGGTAAGCCAATAGGTTACGATCAGGTTCCAGACCAAAAACGCCAAATAAGTATAGCCAAAAAGCGTACGGATTGGATTTTTTAGTGAGGCATGGCTTACATAATCCTCGATAGCCAACAGGGGAACTAAGGCTACAAAAATCAGGAATGTAAGGGGTTCGTACCAAGCCAAACCCAGTAACACACCCGCAGAAAGCGAAAGCCCTAAGAGATAAAAACGGTTTTGGGAAAAAGAGGCAATACGTTCGATAAAAGGATTCATTGGGAAATACGTTTTTTTAAGAAAAAATGCCTTTGCAGGTCTTTTGAACTGCAAAATCTCCATGATTTACAAAAAACTACCTTTCAAAGCGCAAATGTTTGACCGATTCGCCCGAACTCGCCAATTCCAACAGAGACTCTACCCCAACTTGGAGGTGCAAACGGGCAAATTCTTGGGTTACTTTTCTGTCGCTTTCCGAAGTTTTTACCCCTTCGGGAGTCATGGGATTGTCCGAAACCAAAAGCAAAGCTCCACGAGGAATTTCATTAGCAAAACCCACAATAAAAACTGTAGCAGTTTCCATGTCAATTCCCATTGCCCTGATTTTGCGTAAATATTGCTTAAATTCGCGGTCATGTTCCCAAACTCTGCGGTTTGTGGTATAAACCGTACCTGTCCAGTAATCCAAATCATTTTTGATGATGGTAGAGGAAACGGCTCTTTGCAAACGGAAAGAAGGCAGGGCAGGAATTTCGGGAGGCATATAGTCATTGCTTGTTCCTTCGCCTCTGATCGCCGCAATCGGTAAAATCAAGTCGCCTAATTTGCTTTTTTTCTTCAAACCACCGCATTTTCCCAAAAACAAAACCGCTTTGGGCATAATAGCCGTTAGTAAATCCATAATGGTTGCCGCCATTGGACTTCCCATGCCAAAATTTATGATGGTAATGTTGTTGGAAGTAGCTGTAGTCATGGGTGATTTGCGACCGCGTACCTCAACCCCAAATTTTTCGGCAAACATTTCAACATAATTGCCAAAATTGGTAAGTAAAATATATTCTCCAAACTGATCAAGCGGTGTGTCGGTATAACGAACCAGCCAATTATTTAC
>JAAFHK010000120.1 GCA_013297565.1 Cytophagales bacterium | reverse complement strand
GGCACTTATATAATCCGTACTCGATTTTGCGTTTTTTTGGGGATAATACTTTCAAAAATTATTGGTTTGAAACAGGTACGCCTACTTTTTTGATCAAACTTTTGCGTCCCGATTTCCGATTTAATTTGCAAAATACTGAAATATCACCCGCCGCATTTGATAATTATAAGGTCGAAAAATTAGAACCTATTTCTTTGCTCTTCCAAACAGGTTATTTGACCGTAAAAAGCCTAAGTCTTACCGATTCCTATATTTTAGATTACCCGAATCGGGAAGTTGAAAATTCGATGATGCAGTATCTTTTAACGGATTATGCCCGAAAAAACACTTCTGAAGCCCTTCATTCCAATTTAGTTCGTTCTATCCAAAATCACGATTTAGACCTGTTTATCGACACGCTGAATATTTTGTTTTCCTCGATTCCAAGCCATTTGTTTATCAAGAAAAAAGAAAGTTATTATCATTCGATTTTGTTTATTGCCCTCAAATTGGCTGGATTTTATATTTCTGCCGAAGTGAATCAGGCAGTCGGGCGGCTGGATGCGGTTTTGGGTTATGCAAACCGAATGTATGTCATGGAATTTAAACTCGATGAATCCGCAGAGGTGGCGTTGGCACAAATTCACAAGAAAAATTATGCTTCGGCGTATTTGAATCAAGGAAAGGAAATTTATTTGGTCGGAATCAATTTTTCTTCGGTTTCGAAAAAAGTAGAAGAATGGAAAGTGGAACGAAATTAATCCGTTTTCTTAGCCCTGATCCGCTTGTATTCGTCCCAGTTAAATTTTTGCAAAAAACGCCCTGCCGCTTGCGCGCCCCGAACGAATAAATCTTTTTTGTCGGCATTGGTAATCTGGAAATTTAGCCAACTGTGATTGCCCACATGAACGTGTTCGATCAGTTTTTGATAATCTTTGTTGCGAAAGAGAAAATCAAAATCATGGACTTCCCTTGACGAATTAAAAATTGCCTTAATCAAACCCAAAAGATTACTCACTTCGTTGGTGTGTTCACGATCCCCGCCCAAACGCACCCCAAAAGTCGGCATTCGAGGCGTATTGGATTTGTGAAAAACATCAATCGGGAAATTGGACATGATTCCACCATCGACAAAAACCACTTCATCAGGAATTGCCCCTTTAAATTTCGCCCAATCGTACCAACGGTGCATCGCCTCGATGCCCTTGGGGATTGGGGCAATACGATAAGGCGTAAAAAATAGCGGAATCGACATAGAAGCCCGCAAATAACAAGCAGGATTCACCTCATCGGGATTTTCCCAATACAAAGCCCGCATTCTTGGAAAAACCACCTTGGTTTGGGTCGTAATATCGGAAGCCACAATCGCCAAACGAGCCTTCAAACCGTCAATATCACGATCCACTCCCTGCCTAATTTGTAGGCTTTCAGGCAAATAAGATAGTTTTTGCATCAAATCCCGAGTCGTTCGAATTCCCTCTTTGTGCAGAATCTCCGTTACCCATGCATAAAACTTATCGCCTTGATTTAAGCCCAGTTCCGTAAAAAGGTCTTTGGCGATCCGCAAAGTCGTAACGATCATCTGAAACTGCCCCGCCTCGTCTATCAGGGCTTTCAGGAATTTTTTTACCTCCGCATTCCCATCTACAAAATCGTACATATTCATATCGGCGAGTTCTTCGATCAGCCGTTCGGATTTTGCCTCATCTATTTTGCCAATCGCCGCCGCCAATAGTGCATTGATTGCTCCAGCCGAAGTCCCCGCCAAGCCCAAAAAGCGAATCCCCATTTGTTCCATCACGTACATATAGCCCACCAGCGCCGCACCCAATACGCCACCGCCCTCTTGCACCAAATCCACGTATTGATGCCCATGCGAATCGAGTACGTCCGAAAATTCTTTGTTCGGAATGCCCTGACTGCGCAACTCTTTGATCAAATAAAACACTTCGGGCTGTTCTGTAAAGTCTTTAGGTTTCATAAATGTATATTTTTATATCCTAATTCCTATCGTGCTTATATCATCTATCTGTTCTTCCCCGCCTTCTGACTGCCAATTCTCGATAGTTGTATCCAAAATCTGTCTTTGTTCTTCCAGAGGCTTTTTATGAATATCCAAAAGCATATTTTTGAAATTTTTGCTCATAAATTTTCTACCATCTTTCCCCCCAAACTGATCCGTGTAGCCATCAGAATATAGATAAAATACAGTTGGATTTTGACAATTAATAATATGAGTA
This sequence comes from Cytophagales bacterium, assembly GCA_013297565.1. Classification (GTDB taxonomy): domain Bacteria; phylum Bacteroidota; class Bacteroidia; order Cytophagales; family Thermoflexibacteraceae; genus JAAFHK01. The sequence goes on along the minus strand of JAAFHK010000120.1, from coordinate 8,337 downwards.
GGAAAAAATAAAGTTTCCTTATAAGCAGTCCCACCGACAGGGTGTTTTGCAGATTTTATTTCAAAAATTTCATTGTTTTGAATGTATAAAAGGTTACTTTTTGCTCCAGAAAACTCTACTTTAGTAACCTTTTTCTCTGTTTTAGTCCCAAATAACATTTCTTGATGTAATAAAAGCAAACCCACGTCCATGCTTTCCTGCCCTTTGTTTTCTTCTTGCCTTAAAATTTCGACAACCATGTGATGTAAAGTAGCCAAAATTACATCAGGCTCACCTATTTTTTTATCCAAAATAATATTTCGTAAGGAATCATTAGCAATCATAGTCATAAAAGCACCAGGCACACCATGCCCCGTGCAATCAATCAAAACTATATAGATTTGTTTTTGATAAATAATCTTTTGTTGCCCCGATTCATCTATAAAAACATTCTTATTGACTATATCTCCTACCCAATAGAAGTCCCCACTGACAATATCTTTGGGTTTATAGAGAATAAAATACTCATCTAAGAGATCATTTAAGTATTTTTTGGAAGGTAACATACTTTTTTGGATACGTTGAGCATATTGGATACTTGCTGTAATATCCATATTCTTTTTTTCTAATAGTTTTTTTTGTTTTTCCAATACATTATTTTGTTTTTCTATTTCATTATTCTTACCTGAAAGAATTAAATTAGTTTTTTTACGTTGTCGAATACTTAAAAATAATACAATAGCTATAACACACAATAGAAAAATAGCTATTCCAAACGAATTAACTAATAAATTTTTATATTCAATATGTTCATCTTGTATTTTTTTATCTTTTTCTAATAATTCAATCTTACTTTTTTGTTGTTCGAGTTCATACAAAGACTTTAATTGGGCTATTTTTTGATTATTTTCCTCATTAAAGATCGAATCTTTATACAAATTGTGTGTATTATAGTATTCGTAAGCCAAAGGGAAATTATTTTTAGCCGCATGACTCTGCGCCAGAGTAAGCGTAGCCTTGCGAATATCATTTTTTGAATGTATTTTATGAGCCATTGTTAAACTTCTTTCTGCAAAATCTATAGCTTTATCATATTCTTTGAGTTCCTTATAGATCAAAGCTATATTATTCAAGTCGTATGTTTGAGCTCCTCTATTATCAAGCTGTTCGGCAAGCTCTAAAGCCTGTTTTAAAGCCTGAAGTGCCTGTCCCAAGCTACCTTTTAGCCTATAGACTTCTCCAATATCACTCAAAGAAGTAACTATTCCTTCTTTATCATTTAGTTTTTCTCTGATTGCAATATTTTGATTATAATATTCTAAAGATTTTTCATAATCTTTTAATAAACGGTACGCTCTACCCAGATTTAAATATACATAAGCAATCATTCTTTGGTCTTTCAAAGTATTAGCGTTTTTGAGTGCCAATAGAAAATAGTCAATAGATTCATGATAATTGATCTGATAAAGATATACATTGCCTATGTTCAGGTAGGCATAGCCCATTTGTTCGAGATTTTTTATATCTTCAGCCAGTTTTAAGGCTTGCATATAGTATTTTAGGGCTTCCGTATAGTTGCTAAGGTTACGAAAAGCCACACCCATGTAGTTTAAAGTAACAACTTTGTGGTGTGGAAAAGCATTTTTATTATTGAGAGTGAGGGCTTGGTTAGCATAAATGAGCATAGAGTCGGGTTCGGCATTGCGGAATAGCCATGCCAAATCATTATAGAGTTTGATTCTGACCGAATCATGTGCTGCCACCTCCAATTTCTTTCTCAACTCGACCGCCTTTTGCCTAAAAGTCTGCACAGGCTTGTCCGTTTGAGCAAAAACTTGATAAGAAAGGGCAAAAAAGACCAGAATAAATACTATTCGATAAATCATGGGTATTTTTATAAATGTATCATACGCTTTTGCGTGTGATTGATTGCTTTCTAATGGCGTTTGGCTGGTGGTATTTTATTGATTTTTCTTAATTTCTTCTTTGATTCGTTCCAAAAATAATTGCATTTCGGCAAACATTTGCTTTACGTTTTCCTTTTCGAATTCAACAAACGCCTCGTAATCGCTTCTCATTCGCCTTTCAAAGGCTTTTTGAATGATTTTAGCAAAATTAATTTCTACTTTTTGTGGTTTGATAAATTCTTTATTGAACCAACCGATCAGTTGTTGATGTTTGGACGTTTCAAACTCATTTTGCAACGCCAAAGCTAACAAACTGTAAAACATACCGTAATAAATACGATTAACAGCTGTATGTATACTAAAAACGCTTATAAATTGCACATTTTTATGTTCGTAAAATATTGATTTTCAACCTTGTAAGGTCTTAAAGACCTTACAAGGTTATACAGTTTTTAGTATAAATCACCCGTTTCAATATGCCGCCTAACTTCCTGATAGGTTTTTTCGGCTTGTTCCAAACGATATTGAATCAATGCAGAACGTTCTTCTTTGCTTATCATATTTCGTTAAGCATAAATCCCATTTGCCATAGCATTTAAAAAAATAGGCTGTTTGCCTTTGATTGTGTTCAAATCTGCCAAAGTTAGAAAGTGATTATCAGGAATAATATTGTGTTTTAAAGTTACATCATATAATTTGTTTAATATATTTTCTTCTGTTTGCCATTGATACGGATTCCGCAACAGAATCAGCAAATCATAATCCGACCAAGATTTGGCTCTGCCGCGCGCCCTCGAACCAAACAAAATCACTTCTACGATTTCCTCGCCAAAATTGGTTTGCAAAGTGTGTTTGATTTCTTTCAAAATCCGTAAAGTTCGTTTGGTTGGGGGCATTTTATTGATTTTTCTTAATTTCTTCTTTGATTCGTTCCAAAAATAATTCCATTTCCGAGAACATTTGGCTCACGCTTTCCTTTTCGAAAGAAACTAAAGGTTCATAATCACCCTCATTTCTATTTTCAAAAGCTTTCTGAATGATACTACCAAATCTTTTATCAATTTTATTGGTATAAATAAAGTTTTTGTTAAACCACCCCAAAAGTTGTTGATGTTTCGAGGTTTCAAATTGATTCTGTAAAGCCAGAATGAGGACACTATAAAACATGGCGTAATAAATTCGATTAACCGCACCACGCAATAAACCCTTATCTAAAAGTAATTGTGCCTCTGTTACCGATTCATTTACTTGTTCGAAACGGTATTTAATTAGCGTATCTCGTTCCTTTTCGTTTAACATATTTGTTTGATTTAGGCATATACGCCATTTTGCAAAGCCTTACTAAAAATAGGTTGTTTCCCGCGCAAAGTATCCAATTCGGACAAAGACAAAAAATGCGTATCTGTCATAATATTACGTTTGAGTATGATTTCGAGGTACAATACTTCCCGAATCTGTTGTTTTTTGTCCCAATCGTACGGATTTCGCAACAGAATCAGCAAATCGTAATCCGACCAAGATTTTGCCCTGCCGCGCGCCCTCGAACCGAACAAAATCACTTCTACAATCTCCTCGCCAAAATTGGTTTGCAAAGTGTGTTTGATTTCTTTCAAAATCCGTAAAGTTCGTTTGGTTGGGGGCATAAAAATCTTTTTGGTACAACACAATTTTAGAGAAAATAAATCAAATTTTGTACTAAACTACAAAGAAATTATATTTGCGGACAAAAAACGAAATAATCCTTTAAATATGGCATTACAATGTGGCATTGTGGGCTTGCCGAATGTGGGCAAATCTACCTTATTTTCTGCCCTAACGAGCATACAAAATGTGGCGGCAAACTATGAATTTGCGACCATAGACCCCAATATTGGTATCGTAGAAGTTCCTGACGAACGCCTCACTATTCTTTCAGGTTTGGTCAAACCGCAAAAACTTATTCCTACTACAGTCGAGTTTGTCGATATTGCGGGTTTGGTCAAAGGAGCAAGCAAAGGCGGCGGACGGGGCAACTCTTTTCTTTCCGATGTGCGCGAAGTAAGTGCTTTGCTCCATGTGATTCGCTGTTTTGATGACGAAAATATTGTTCGATCTTCGGGCGCAGTCGATCCTGTGATGGACAAGGAAGTGATCGAGATGGAATTACAGTTGAAAGATTTGGATTCGGTTGAGAAAAAACTGATAAAAACGGAACGGGCGGCAAAAGCAGGTGATGCCCAATCAAAAACGGATTTCGAGGTTCTCAAAGCGTATCAAGCACATCTTTCGCAAGGTAAAAATGCAAGAACACTGCCCATGTCCGAAGAAGAAAAAAAATCGGTTGCTGATTTGTTTTTGCTGACTTTGAAACCTATGCTCTACGTAGCAAACGTCAAAGAAGAACATTTGCACGAAGATAATGCGCACGTGAAAGCCCTGAAAAAAGTCGTAGAAGCCGAAGGCGATCAGGTTTTGCGCATTTGTGCGGCTTTGGAAGCCCAAATTGCGGAAATGGCTGACATAGAAGAACGAGAAATGTTTTTACAAGAATACGGTTTGAAAGAATCGGGACTTTCGCAACTGATCAAGGCGGGTTATGCTTTATTGGACTTGATTACTTATTTTACGGCAGGCGAAAAAGAAGTTCGGGCATGGACTATCCGCAGAGGTTGGAAAGCACCACAGGCGGCAGGCGTAATCCATTCAGATTTTGAAAGAGGATTCATTCGGGCGGAGGTAATCAAAATCCCCGATTACCAAAAATACAAAACCGAAGTAGCGTGCAAAGAAGCTGGGAAAATGGCAGTCGAAGGCAAAGAATACACCGTAGAAGACGGTGATGTGATGCACTTCAGGTTTAATGTATAGGAAATTATCTTTTCTGGATCAGGATTTTCAAGATGAAACAGCCTGATTTTCAGGAAAATACATTTTGGCTGTTTCATTAAAAATTCAACATTCAAAATCAACGAATCGTAATTCGGCTGTTCTCCTGAAAATTCTATAATCATAAAATCCTGATTCCGTAATTTACGCCGTAGGCGTTGAATATGGGTAGAAAATGAACCGTAAAATGGATTGCTGTTCCGTAGGAACTAAATATTAAGTTCCTATGGAACATTTCGTTTCTTGGAAATTTCCATGGCTACCAATATAACGTGCCTAAAGGCACAGAAAGGCTGTTTTTTTTAGGAAAATTCTAAAATCCTGATGCGGATAATTCTTGCAAACGGGTTTCTACGGCTTGTAGATTGAACTGAAATTTTGCGTAAGCAGGAAAATTCTGTACCAATTCTGAATAATGTTTTTGGCATTCAAAATAATATGTTTTTGCCTCATCTACAGCTGAACACATAAGATAAAAATCAGCTAATTTTAAACACGAAATAGCTAAATGATCTCTAAATTTTACGTTTTTTCTATCATTTTGATAAAGTTCTTTAAAAATAGTATTCATCTCTAAATAGGAATTTAAAGTGGTTTCCCAATCCGCTAAGTCTAAACTAATATCCCCCAAAAATTGGTAGGATAAACCTAAATCATTCTTAAAATCTATGTTATTATAGTATTTTTGAAGTTCTATTTGTAACAAATTAAACTTTCGATAAAAAAACAAAGCCTGCTCTTTATTATCCAAATGCTGATAACATTCTCCTAAATTTTGATAGGAAAGCGATAAGGCTTTTATATATACTGAAAACTGTTACAAATTACACATTCTGCAAAAAAAACTTCAGTCGGACGTAGTCCGACCTTGAAATTTCGCAACCTTTTTAAGGTCGGATTACGTCCGACTTAAGTTGATTTCGTGAGGGTTTTTAGTATAGTTAGGATTTGAAGGAAAAGCACGATAAATTTCTTCACTCATTTCATTCATCTTTTCATAAAAAGATAATGCCTCTACAAAATCATGTTTAAGAAAATGGGCTAAACCTAAATATTGATAAGCCCAAATTAAATCCTGATGATATTGAACATTATTGGGATCGGTTTCATACAACTCATTTGATATTTTATGGCGAAGTTTGTTAAAATGCAAAGAAAGTTCAGATTCACCCAAATTTTGATATACTTCACCTAAATTTTGATAGGAAATAGATAATGAATGTTTATTTTCAAGATTAGTTGGGTTTTCTTGGTAAAGTTTTTTTGATATATATTTTGAATTTTTGTAAAATTCTAATGCCTTATTCAAATCTCCCATGCTTTGGTAAGTATACTAAAAACTGTATAACCTTGTAAGGTCTTTAAGACCTTACAAGGTTGAAAATCAATATTTTACGAACATAAAAATGTGCAATTTATAAGCGTTTTTAGTATATTACCTAAATTCTCAAAACTACCTGCTAAAACAAACCAATAATTATTTTGCTCTTTTTGATCAATAATTTGAGGTAAATTATTGAGAATAGTATGATTTTTTTCAAAAAACAATAATGTTTTTGATAAATCACCTTTCAATTCGTAATATTTGGCTATTAATTCTGCTAATAAATTTAGAGCCAAAGTAAAAACCTTGTCTTTTTTATCTTGCTTATGATAATTGTACTCCAATTTACTAAAAATACTTTCTGCATAATGGCTGTAAATAATAACAGATTTATAATTTTCTTGATAATAATTAGGATTATTATGCTGATTTAGTTGATTTGATAAAATTTTAATTGTTGTTCCACAATCATTAAAAAGTCTTTCCTGATTTTTATGACGTACTACTTCCTGCACTACAGGGCTAACTTTAAAAGCGGTTTCCGTTTGCTCTATCCAACCTTTTTGAGTAAGAGATATAAAAATTTGCTCTAATTCCTCATTTTTGATGTAAATATTTTGGGCTAATTTTATGGCAGTATCAATTTCTTCTTTTGTTAGATTTGGATTTTGAGTTAAATACATTTCTAACGATTCTACATCATTATTTAATTGTTCAGAGAAGAAAAATTGTAGCATTTCTATCAGTTCTTCGTCTTCTTGTTTCTCGATTAATATTTTTTCCAAAACTTCATACTCAATATTTTCCACAGGTAAAATGCTAAATACCGACAAAATCGTTTTTTCGGCTTCGCTGAGTTCGGTAAGGTCGTACATTGCCAAGATGATATTTTTGGGTGTATCGAACACAAGCCCAAAACCCATCGAACCAAAATCAGTCGTTTTATACATTACATCAATTTTTTCTTGTTTTGTGAGTTTGGTCAAACCTATTTTGATGTCCTCGATGAGGGTGTTGAGGGAATAATTTTTGCGGATTTTATTGAAATAGTTAAGATTTTTGGCAAATAATTCCAACACTAAAGTATTCCCTGCCACTTCCTGATAAACTTGCTCGAAAAGCAGAATTTCTTGTTCCTCGAATTGGGGATAATGGTGTCGGAAAACCCGCAAAGCGACTTCCAAAGGCAAGGCATTGATACTGTTTTTGGCAAGGTACGGAAACTCAAACAGGCGGGACGTAATGAGAATATGAAAATTTTTACAGCGATAGAGCAAAGGGTAAAGGCTACGCAGTTCGTCCGCCTGATCCACGTTATCTAAAAACAGCAAACAAGGTTTGTCCAAGCGTTGAATGTGTTGAATCAGGATTTTGAGGCGTTCGTTATTGGGCATTGTCGGCTCAAATTCGAGATTTAGCGGCATTGCCAAGCGCAAAAGGGCATCAGTAATCCCATTCGCTGCAAATACACTCATCAAAAATTGGTATTGACATTCGTAGCGTTCCCAATATTTCGCCGCAAACGAACTTTTGCCCATGCCGCCTTGCCCATTGACCAACATCATCAGGTTTTCGCCCGCAAAAAGTTTTTGATGCACTTCCTCAAAATCGTTTTCTCATCCCTCGAAATATTGCGGCGTAAAATGCTCAAAATGAACTAATTGGGCGGAAGTGCCTACGCTGTCGATCAGAAGTCGTAAATTTTCGGTAATCGTAGCTTGTAAAAGTTCAGTAGCCACAAGGGTCTGATTGTCCAAATCTTGGGCTTTTGCCTTATCGTGATTGTACAAAGATTTTCGGATTTTGGTCAAAATTTCTGCCCTTCCCAAATACCTATTTCTTTCCCAAATTTGCTGTAATTCTTGGCGAAAAGCGATTAATGCTTGGTTTTTTAGAGTTTTCATAGCTACGAAAAATTAGTGGATTGAATGGATTAAGGATTTGGTAGATTCGACCAAAGTTGCCGCTAAAAGTTCTAATTGAATCGGGCTTGTTTTACTATTGATCGACACCCAATTCGTGCGGTCGTATTGTTCGTAAGTTAGGTTTTTGTCTATTTTTTCCAAAATTTCGACAATGCCCAAATGCCGTTTTTCTTGTAAAATTTGCCATAATTCCTGCTTAAAACTTTCCAAATTGTTGGGTTCACTTGGTGCATTTTTTCCGACTTCTTTGGCAAAAACTTCTAATTGTTGGGCAAAATCGAAGGTTCGCAAGCCTTGTATAAACTTACTTTTGTGTTCGGCATAAATAGTACGCCAA
>JAAFHK010000012.1 GCA_013297565.1 Cytophagales bacterium | reverse complement strand
GGCGGTTCTGCTACCGAACCCTCCGAAATACTCTTTGATATTCCTGCCCCTGTTGGTTCTATAGATTTGAATGCAGGACTTTTGGTTGATAAACCTACTTTTATAAACGGTTTTTCCCAACAAGCCACAGGAGCAGTAGTTACTGCCAATACCGCCGCTGTAGGTTATAATGCTGACCTGAAAATTGTCATTAATGGAACAAATATAACAGGCGGGGATATTTTGACTTTTACGACCAATGCCTATGGTAGCACCGCACAGGGTTTGGTAATTAATAGTTCAGTAGGTACTGGCAAATTAGGTATAAAAATAGCAGGAAATTCTTGCAAAATCAAAGGTTGTATCATTGGCTTAAACAGTTTGGGAACAACGGCAGGAGTGGTGAATTTGGCTACAGGAATCGATCTTTTCCCAACAGCAAAATTTGCCCAAATAGGCGGTGAAAAACCTGAAGAACGCAATATTATTTCGAACTGCAATGTTGGGATTGGCATACAAGCAGGTAGTAACAATAACCAAATTCAAAACAACTACCTTGGGACGGATAAAACAGGCACTGCAAATATTGGGAATGGAACAGGTATTGCCGTTCTGGGAAGCAATAATCTCATTGGCGGAGATACTGATGCCATGCGCAATGTGATTGCAGGTTCGGCAAATTATGGCATAGCCCTATATGGTGCGGCAAATACCCAAATCAAAAGCAATTATATTGGTTTAAGTGCAAACGGTACTTCGAGCATTTCGAACCAAAGAGGAATTTATCTGGTCAATGCTTCAGGAAATACTATTGGCGGAACACTCTCTGCCCAGAAAAACATCATTAGTGGCAATAATATTGGCGTTTCTATCGAACCCAATCTGGGGACTGATCTCAATACCCAGATTTTAGGCAATTATATTGGTCTTAGACCTGACGGTCTTACTGCTTTGTCCAACCAAATAGGGATTCAAATTACTCCAACAGGTACAGGCACAGTCGACAACACCCACATTAGAAATAATCTCATAGGCAGTAATACCCAAAACGGAATTTATGCTCTACCTTCAGGCACTATTAGCGGACTCCAGATTACCAATAATTACATTGGTACAAATGCCAATAATGCTAATTTAGGAAATGGGCAGAATGGAATTTACCTCGAAAATGTAAGCGGATCGACCGTAAGAAATAATACCATTGCCAATAACCAACTCAACGGTATTAATTTGGTTTCTGGCAATACTAACAATATAACCAGTAATTCCTTTTTCGATAATGGGCTTTTAGCCATCGATTTGGGAAATGATGGAGTTACGGCAAATGATGTAGGAGATGGTGATGCAGGGGCAAATAGTTTGGTTAATTATCCCGAAATTTTAGCCATTACTCAAGATAACTCGACAGGAAATTGGATTATTAACTATAAAGTTACTGCCTCGACCATTACAATAGGTATGTACCCACTTGTGGCTCATTTCTACAAATCGGACGGGAACGGAGAAGGAAAAACCTATATAAGTGCTGATACAGTTCCGCTTGCTTCTGCCAATATCCCTGTAAGTGCCACTTTTCCACTCACTATGTTTAGTTATGGAGATAAAATTGTAGCGCAGTCCTACGCCTCAACGATTGGCGTTTCTTCCGAATTTTCCATTTCCGAATACGTGATTACTAATCCTTGTCCTGTAAAACCTACCATAAGCAATATCAAAATAGATCAAAAAGTTACTTGTACAGTCAGTGAAGCAAAGGCAACTATTACGCTTGCCAACACTTCGCCCGCAGGTACGTATGAGATTGATTTTCAGGGAGATGGAATCTACGATTTGGGCGGTTTGGCACTTGCCAACAACGAATTGGTTTTTAACCTTGCCAACGGAACAGTTTTGAATAACCCGCTTGTTCGCAATATCCAAAGTCCCGCTTGCCCTTCTGCTCGTTTTGCTTTTTCGCAAACCGTAAATATTTCGCCTTTGCAAGTCGCTACTATTCAATCCATTAGGATCAGCGAACCCACAAATTGCGACAGTTCGAACGGCAGTTTGCTCATTGCTTTGGGTGGAAATGTGTCGAGCTTGGGTTATGATATTGATCTTGAAAGCGATCACAACTACGAATTTATTAGCGTTCGTCCCAACGCCGCTAATCAACTCATTATCAATAATTTGGCTGGCGGAACTCGAATCTCTCAAATCCAAATACGTCAAGCTTTTTCCCCCGATTGCCGAACTATTTCCCAAAACCAAAACCGTACTTTGCGTTTTGTCAGCGTTGCCCAAAATGCAAATGCCTTGAGTGTCAAGGTCGAAAATAGCCAAATCGATTTCGAAACCGAAACCACAGTCGAACTTTCCAATACCGAAATGGGCTTGAGTTACGCTTTGGCGTTTAATACCGTTTTTAGCACCGCCACCCAGTATTATTTGAGCAATTTCGAAACGGCAACAGTTTCTAACCAAACGTTGAAACTCAAAACAGGGAAACTCTACGCCAATGGCAACTTCAAGGTTGTAGTCAAAAATGCAAACGGTTGTGAGGAAAGCGTCCCCAATTCGAATTTTGCGATCCAAGTTTCAGACGGAATTTTTGCTTCGCAAATTGATATTTTGAAACTTATTTATGATCGCACAGGCGGAAAAGATTGGAAAAGAAAATGGATTTTTACCAAACCACAAAGTTTTTCGGGCGTAAAATTCAAAAATGGAGATGTGTTGGAAATTGATCTTAGCGATCAGAACATCAAAGACACGATCACTGCCCAACCTTTCAAACTTCTACCCAGATTGCAGGTCTTGAATGTAGAAACCAACTTACTCACTTTCAGTAGTTTGGACGATTTCGCTGTTCGTAATTTTACTTTCAAATATACCAAACAGGAAAAAATTGGGAAAGAATTGCGTTTCACGACCGTAGAAAGCGCCAACCTCAAACTCACCGTCAAAGCAGGCGGAAAAGCCCCAAAATATCAATGGTTTAGGAACAAAATTGCCATTGTGGGAGCAAACCAAGCCGAATTGCTGTTGGAAAATATCAAATTAAGCGAAGAGGGCATTTACCATTGTGCCATAAATAGCGAACTTGCTCCAGAACTAAGTTTGCAAACCAAAGATATGTTCGTGAGTGTGTTGCCACTGCCGAGTCCGCAGGATTTGAGCAAACTTCGAATCTTTTTTGAAGGATTAAACGGCGAAAATTGGACAAATAAATGGAATTTCAACGATCCAAATTTGGCAAATTGGTACGGATTACGGATCAGCCCGCAGAACAAAGTTTTGGAAATTAGCTTAGCGAACAACAACCTTTCGGGCGAAATACCTGGGGAGGCTTTTACAGGTACGAACAATATTTTCGCTGAAATGACTCACCTCAACGTTTCCAATAACAACATCAATAAAATTCCCACTGAATTGGCTTTACAAACCAAAATGACCTATTTGGATTTGAGCAAAAACCAACTCAAGGGAGCAGTGCCAACAAGTATTTTCAAACTCCTGAATCTACAAACCCTATTTCTTGACTATAACCAGTTTGACCAGATGCCGTCCGAAATGGGCAATTTATCCAAAATCAGAATGCTGTTTTTGGGAAATAATTTGTTCAAAACCTTGCCCAACAACATGGCAAAACTCGCCGAACTCGAAGTTTTGTATTTGAACAATAATTTACTTCAAAACCTCGATTGGAACATAGGAGCAAACCCAAAAATGCGAATTTTATCCCTCTCGAACAACCAGTTCAAACAATTACCGACACAAATCACTTCCCTCAAAAACCTCGAAGAATTTGCCGTAGCAAGCAATTTCTTAAGCGAAATGCCCAATGGTTTTAGGGATTTAACTAAATTGGTTTTCTTGAATATTAGCGATAATTATTTGGATTTTGGGGATTTGGAAAAAATCCTCAAAGCCAATTCGGGCGGAAGACTCGAAAGTTTGAGCCGATTTTATTATACGCCACAGGCACATTTTGGGGCGGTGCAAAACCTGACCCTCGCACAAGGAAATACGCTGAACCTAAGCTCCCAGTGCGAAGGAACAGGGAATATTTACCAATGGTTTAGGAATGGGGCAGAGATCAAAAACAATGTTTCACCTTTGCGTAATGGCTTGCAAATCAATAATATAGCCAAAAACGAAGGCGGCATTTATACTGTAGCCGTCCGCAATCCTATAGCCCCTGAACTTACCCTTTATGGGCGGGAGTACAATGTTACGGTTACTTGTGCATTGCAAACGCCCATTACGATTAGTTTGCGGGGCGCGGCGAACATTTGCGAAGGCGAAAGTACGGATAGATTACTGACTATCAATAACTTAACCAACGAAACAGTGCAATGGTTTCGGGACAATGCTCGCCTTGCGGGACAAACCAATACCAGCCTTAGCACCACCGAATCAGGGCTTTATAAGGCATTGATCACCGATCCGACAGGTTGTAGCAATTTTACCAACGAAATAGAAATCAAACGCTTTGCCAGACCGCAGGTACAGATTGATGCCAATTTTGCCTTGCTCAAAGTGCGTGACGCTTCGCAATATGCCTCTTTTCAGTGGTTTAGAAATTCTATAGCGATCCCAAATGCCACAAGAGCAGAATGGCAAGCGGTCGAATTGGGTACATATCAGGTTCGAATCATAGACCGTAACGGTTGCTTGGGGCTATCCAATACCTTTGCCATTACACCAACCGCAACGGAAAATCTTGATAATCAGGAATTTATACAACTTTATCCAAATCCTGCTCAAACCGAACTTAATATTTTTGTGCCAAGCCGCCAAGCCCGAACCTACGAAATGAGTTTGTGGAACGCACAAGGTCAAAAAATACAACATCTTGATAAACAAGGCTTTACCAACTCGACCACGAAACTCGATCTCGAAAATCTGCCTTCAGGATTGTACCTCCTAAGACTCAAGGTAGGAGAAGAAATCTTTTTGAAAAAGGTCATGGTTGGGAAATAAAAAGAAACAACAAAAAAGGTCGTATGTTGAAAATACGACCTTTTTTGTTGTGCTTATTTTTTTTCTCTAAATGCCCAATCTTTTGATTACTTCGGTTTTGTAAAAATTGCCAATCGGCAAGAAATGTTTGCCAATCGTGAGGCTCGAATGGTTAAACTGCTCAATTTTGGCAACTGATACAATAAAACTGCGGTGAATGCGCAAAAAACGTTGTGCAGGCAATTTTTCCTCTATTTTCGAAATAGTCATCATGGTTGTAAAAATATTTTTAGCCGTTACTATCTTCAAATGATTTTTCATACTCTCGATAAAATCAATGTCATCAAGCAAAATTTTAACAAATTGTCGATCACTTTTGATGTAAATAAACGGTGCATCACTAAGCATTTCGTTTGGAGGAAAATTGGTTTCTATGCTTTGTTCGGTAGTTCGAGTAGTTTGCAAGACTTTGCCAATGGCTTTCATGAAGCGCTCAAAAGCAATGGGTTTTAGCAAATAATCGATCACATTGAGTTCGTAGCCTTCTAAGGCAAATTCCCGATGAGCAGTCGTAAAAATGACATGAGGCACTTTGGGAAGGGATTTTAACAAACCGATTCCCGTCATTTGTGGCATTTGGATATCCAAAAACATGACATCTACATCTTGCATTTGCAAAGCCGAAAATGCCTCAATAGCATTTAGATACGTCCCCACAATTTCGAAATTCTTGAGATTTTGCAAATGACTTTCGATCACCTTGATCGCCATTTCCTCGTCATCTACAATGATACATTTTAAGGTCATTTGTTTTTGATAAAAAATTATTCCATAATTTCCACTTCCACACGCCTATTTTTGGCTTTTCCTGCGGCTGTATTGTTGTCGGCTGTGGGTTTGCGATTGGCAAAACCTTCCCAAGCCATGTTTTCGGCTTTTACGCCTTTTTTGATCAAATACTGGGCAACTGCTTTGGCGCGGTTTTCCGAAAGTTGTTGTAAAAAATCGTCAGAACCGTTTTCTATCCCAATGTCGGTATGTCCATTGATTCGAATTTTTATGCTCGGATTTGCTACCAAAACTTCCACTAATTGGTCTAATTCTTTGTAAGAACTGCTTTTTAGTTCGGGACTATCGGGACTAAAATTTACTTTTTCAAAAATAAAAATTTCGCCTTTTTGCATTTGGCTGAAAAATTTATTTTTCTTTTCAACTTCTACTTTCTTAGATTTATTGCACTCATTTTCAAGCACTTCTATCTCATAACGGTTCGCAAATTCGCCCAAAACAGCTCCATTAACTACGACAGATTCGGCAGGATTTTCTTTAGTGATTTCGACCAGACGGGTGATAAATTGACTTTGTTTTACACCTTTTTCCAAAAAATAATTTTGTAAAAAAACAAGGTCTTGCTCATAGTGAGTTTGCAATTCGAGGCGTTTTTCTTCATTTTTATAATAATCAAAATAAACAGCGACTTGCAAACTGATTTTTAATTTTGGGTTTTCTTTCAAAAAAATAGCCCAATGGTCGAGTTTGGTAAAAAGCCATGACAATTTTTCATCATTTCGGGCTTTTCGACTTCCCAAAGATTTCCAATTTTCTCCTTCTAAGGCTATTTTTGCCCCATTCTGCATTTTTGTCAAAGGAAAATATTGCAACTGTTCGGGTAAAAGATCACCTTTTCTAATCACAGGCACATCATAAAAAGCCATAGCGGGCAAATAACAATCTTGTTTTATAAAAACAACGTATTGATTTTGAACCATTTGTGTTTTACTGACTCCATCTTCATTTGTTTCGGAGCTAATTTTCGATAGATCGGATTGAGCATAAAATGAAATTTTTGCATTCTCTATAGGTTTTTTGTCTTCAGCATCATAAACCATTGTTTTAAAGTTGTATTTTGGCAAAATAATTTCTGTTGGGCAGTTTCTGGCACTCACACAAACATCATCAAGGTAGTAATAGGCTTTTTTTTGAAAATATTTTTCGGTGCTTAAGAGGACTAAAGTGTCGCTGTCTTCGTTTGTTTCAAAATTGCCAATCATCAAAAATTGTTCGCCACCTTTTGCTTTGTATTCAAAGTTTAGCTCCGTCCAGTTTTTCTTATCTTTCAAAAAATTGCCTCTTTTATTCTTTATTTGTGGTAAAAAAGGCGCTACCCCATAAAAACTGTCAAGGCGGTACAGCGAATCTCTCGAAAAATATACCCCAAAAGAGGAAATAGCATAAGCACAAGCATCAGCCAATAAAACGTAAAAACTGACTTGATAAGTTTCGCCTTTTTTCAGAGGCTCGATGAGTTTGCCGTGCAAATATTCCCGATATTCTTCACTGGGATCGTTTTCGTAGAGAAAAAAACCCGCCATATTGCTCCCCGTCTTGGGTTTTATAGCCGCAGAACTGTAGGAACTTCTCATATTCCAAAGACCGCAAGGTTGGTATAAATCCGCTGTACCTTCGGACGAAAAACTTGCCCATGCCTCGCACTGCGACAAAAGCAGTAAAGGAATATTCGAGTATCCGCCTACGTCGGCATTGCTTACGCAGTGCTGGGTTTTCTCGAAACTTGGGTTTATGACCAGATTCTGGGCAAAAAGGCTTTGGAATGCGAAGAAAAAAATAAAAAACAGGAGAGTTTGGGACATAGAAAAAACGGTTTTGATGAAAGACAAAGTTACAAAATCAATTTCAACCTCACCCAATAGGTTTCGTTTTTTTCAATTTTTAAAAAATGGCGTTCGGGATAGAGCAGTTCGAGGCGTTTTTGGATATTGCGTAGCCCGATCCCCTTTTTTTCAATCGTAGTTTCGCCTTTTTCTTGCGAAAAGCTATTTTCGACCGTAAAATCCATTTCTGAACCTCGAACCCACAAATTGATCCGAATCCACGATTCCTCTATTTGGCTTCCTACGCCATGTTTGAAGGCATTTTCGATAAAACCCATGAGCAAAAGTGGGGCAATTTCCTTTCCTTGCAAATCCCCGCCACATTCGAACGATACTTGCAAACGATTTCCGTAGCGTATTTTTTCGAGTTGAATGTAATTTTTCATTTGCTCAATTTCCTTTTCCAAACCAATCAAGGGGCTGTTACATTCATAAAGCATATAACTCATCAGATTGGACAAATGCAAAACGACTTCGGCGGCTTTGGGATGCCCGCTAAGGATCATGCCGTACAGATTGTTCAGAGTATTGAACAAGAAATGCGGGTGCAGTTGGTGTTTGAGGAGTTCGAGTTCGGCGTGCAGTTTTTGTTCGGTAACTTGCTGTTTTTGTTTTTCTTGTTGAGCAAAAAACTGGTAAAGTTTGAAAACAGCAGGAATGGCAGAAATGTAGAGCAGATCGAGGCTTTTATAAACCAAACTAAAACTCCAAAAAGAAGCGGGGCGCTTATGCCCAAAATAGTCGATAAGGTAAAAATAATACAAAGACCATATCAACGAACCGCCAATAATAACCCCTACGGAAACCCAGCCTACGAACGGAAAATAAGCACGTTTGAGTAAAAATTTTGGGACGAAAACATAAATAACGGTGTAGGTAAAAGGAAGTTTGACGCACATAAATAATAGCTCGACCCCAAGCCAGTCGACAAGAGGGCGTCCATTGTGCCAGGCACCTACAGTAGCGTACAGCAAAAGCCAAAAACCCCAATAAGCCACATGACGGCTCAGGCGTTCTCCATTCCAAATGGTATAAATTTTTTCGAGGTTTTTCATGGTTTAAGCCCTTATTTTACTTTTTTCTCAAAGAGTATTGGATCAAAAGGAATTTGTAAAAAGTGGAAAACTAACAAACCAAACTTGTACAAAACTGATAAATCACGCCACAAAGCGAAACAAGGCTAATAATCAACCAAAGCAGGACTCCGTATAAAATGGGTTTTACTCCTGTTTCTCGAATGGCGGTTTTGTTGATCCCTATCCCAATCAAAAACAACACAACCGTAAAAGCACTTTTCGAAATTTGGACAATAAAAGGGCTAACTATTTGAATAACAGGAAAATACGTGCTTACTAAAGCCGCTAAAATGAAAAATAAAATAAAATAAGGATAATCCGTTTTTTTGTTTTTGGTATAAAAAAGATGGGCGGCAAGCAAGGAAAAAGGCACAATCCACAAAGCGCGCGTAAGTTTTACGGTCGTTGCCAAAGCCAAACTTTCATTGCCAAATTGGGCGGCTGTGCCAACAACAGAACTTGTGTCGTGAATGGCAATCGCCGACCACCATGCAAATTGCGTAGCAGACAAGCCCAATTCTCTACCTAAAACTGGAAAAACCAATAAAGCGACAGCATTCAAGATAAAAATTACGCCCATCGATACGCTGATTTCCCGACTTTTGGCATCAATCACAGGCGAAAGTGCCGCAATAGCACTCCCGCCACAAATGGCAGTGCCTGAAGCAATCAAAAAACCAATTTTCTCCTCAATTCCCAAGAGTTTGGCAATAAACCAACCCGCTGAAACCGTAAAAACAAGCGTGAGCAAAGTAATTCCCAAACCCTCGAAACCTACGGACATCACATTTTGGAAGTTCATCCCAAAACCCAAACCTACGATGGCGTATTTGAGCATGGGTTTGTGGAATTTGGCAAGTAGTTCGTCTGGGTAAGGCGAACTTAAGAAAATGGAAAAAAGCAAACCTCCAAACAAGCCCCAAACGGGTGAGGCTTGGAAAAGCAAAAGTGTCAAAATACAAGCAAAAAACAAGGCTTGATGTGCAAGATGATTTTTCATGTTGATTTTACGGTTAAGGATTTAGTGCAAATAACGGCAATTTCTCACACTAAGGTTCGAAACCATGACAGAAAGACAATAAAAGCATAACGAAAAGCTAATTCACCCTTTGGCGTTCTTCTTCGGAAGCTGTTTTGCGAGAATTAGATTTTTTTACGCCCTTGTTTCCAAAATTATAACTATAACTTAAGCGCACTATCGAGCCTTCATTGTCATAATCAAAGACATAAACCATGTTCAAATCGGGCTGATCATACATCAATTTCCAGAACGATCCCGAATCAAAAATATCATACCAATTCAAAGAAAAGCGATGTTTTTCGGCAAAATTGCGTTGTACGCCCACACTAAACAAGGTCATAAAAGGATTTTCTCCAAAACCATAAACCCGTTTCGAGCGCGTTTGGTTGGTAAGTTCTACGTTGAAATTTTTTGGTAATTTGAGGCTTTGAGTCATATTAAAAGTAAAATACATATCCGTCCGATTTTGTACTTTTCCGTGATAAATGGGTTGCAAGCGGCGCGCAAAACTCGAAATGTTATATCGACTCGACCACTTGCCGACTTCCACCGAATAACTCAAAGAAAGCATCGCAAAATGGTTCGTTTTCATATTTTCGCCTCTTAGAATGGTGATATTTTCATCTTCCAATACTAAGGGTTGAAAAAGAAAGGCATTTTCTTCTTCGCTGATCTGCCCTGTGAGTTGCCAAGATCGGTACTGATAAGTAAGGGTAAGTTGGCGGCTGATAGTAGGGCGAACCGCAGGATTACCACCCAAAATCGTATTGGGACTAAAAAAGAAAAAAGCGGGAGCAATGTAAAAAAACGGCGGTCTTGAGATGCGTTCGTTATACGAAAATTGGATTTGTTGATGTTCGTTGAAACGGTGTGAAAAGGAAATAGTAGGAAAAAAACGACCATAATTTAATTCCAAAAGCGGTTTTTCGGCTTTTCCTGTAAGCAAGGTATGGGTTTGTTCGAAGCGCAAACCTACATTGAGATTCGTTTTTGTCGAAAACTGGTATTCACCCGAAACGTAACCCGCATAAATCCGTTCTTGCATCAATAAATTGTCCGTAAAACGCTGGTCAGCTTCCCAATTTCCACTTCGTAAGTTCGAAACCCTAACATCATTTCCAAAACTCGAAATTGTAGCTTTCAAACCTGTTTCGAGTTTAAATTTTTCGTTCCATTGGCGGCTGTAATCGAGTTTTCCGACCTGAAAATGGATTGGTGAAGTTTTGCGGGAACGAAAACTGTTTTCGGAAATTTTATTTCCTTGCCGATCAGAGGCATTTTCTTGATAATCCGTAGGATTGCTCACGTCATAAAAAAGATAATCGAAATCAAAAGAGATTTTGGAACGGTTGCGAAAAGTATGCTGAAAATTGAAGTTCGTAGTGAGATTATACCAATGATTTTTTTCGAAACTACTTAAATTCGAACCTACAAAATCCCCTTGATTCGATTCCACAGTGCTTGCCGTTTGAGCATCGAGTTCCCAGATTGATGCCGAACCTGAAACCATGAACCCAAGCGTAGTACGTGGCGAAATTCGATAATCCAAGCCTATTTTTCCGTTGTAAAGTCCAAGAAATGAAGGGCGAAAACTGTTGTATTCTGTTCGCAAAATCGCATCAGAAGTCCGATTGACCGTTAAACCTTTCGTATTTTCTTGGGTAAAGCGGTTATTCATCGATAAATCCGTATAAAAACTCATTTTTCTTTTTCGAACCGTCAAATTCAGCGAACTCACGTACTTTGGGCGTATTCCGTAACCTATTTCCGCCGTAAAAGTGCCGTTTGTGCCTTCTTCTTCTTGATTAATCGTTTCAATATTGATCACCCCAGCGTTGCCTTGGGCATCAAAGGAAGCAGGCGGCGTGTGGATCAGTTCAATTTTTTTGATATTCGAAGATGACATTCCGTTAAGGTATTGGATCAGCGCTGTAACGTCCATTCGGGTAGGTTTTCCGTTCAGCATGACCACTACGCCCTGTTTGCCGTTCATAGAAATTTGGTTATTTACCCGATCCACCTCGATATTGGGCGAACGTTCCAATACGTCCAAAACCGTTGCACCCGCCGCCGTAGGACTATTTTGCACATTTACGACCGTTCGGTCGGCTTTGAGTTCGAAAAGCGGTTTTTCGGCAACAACCTGTACTTCTTTCAAAAAAGTTTCATTTTCCTTCAAAACCACATGAGGAATTTCTAAAACCTGATTTTGTTCCAAAACAAACGGCAAAACCGCATTTTTGTAGCCGACCATTTTGATCAGCAAGACATATTTTCCCGCCGAAAAACCGCTTAAGTTAAATTTGCCTTCCGCATCACTTACTTGTCCTTTGACCAAACTGCTATCCAAAGGGTTCAAAATCAATACATTAGCAAAAGCAACTGCTTCGTTTTTCGTGTCCAAGATTTTGCCTCTTATGCCATTTTGAGCAAAAAGATTTGAAAAAATACTAAAAAATAAAATTGTAAAAAATATAAACCTTGTCATAAAATTTAGTTTTGAGTTTTTAATGAATTTTACTCAAAACAACGACAAATAAAGTTCGCAGATTCGAAACCATGACAGACGCACAAAAAAGCATGACGAAAAGCTAATTGTAAGTTCAAAATATCATGTTTTTTCCTATCTTTGTTCTAATTAAAAATTCAACTGAAGTGTTTTATGAAAAAAAATTATCCAATTCTCTTGTTTTTATTTGCCTTACTTTTGTTTTCTCAAAACACATTATTAGCTCAAAACTTGCTCCCTGTAGCCCAGCAAGCTCGCCTTTTTTATGATCAACACGAAGGGTTTAAAGAACCGCTGATCCAAAATCGCCGTTTCAAACACACTGATATTGAGGCACTTGTCAAAAAACTGAAACCTGAAGATGGTTTTACGGTCAGAGAAGTAGGAAAGTCGATAGGTGGAAAAGAAATTTATTTGGTAAAAATAGGAAACGGTTCGAAAAAGGTTTTGATGTGGTCGCAGATGCACGGCAACGAACCCACCGCAACGATGGCTTTGGCGGATATTTTCAGGTTTTTTAGCCAGAAAAATGAATTTGAAGATTGGAAAAAGCATATCTTGAATGATCTTACTTTGTATTTTATTCCTATGCTCAATCCCGATGGAGCTGATCTTTTTGTGCGCCGCAATGCTGTAGGAATCGACCTCAACCGTGATGCCAGCCGCTTGCAATGCCCTGAATCCCAAACGCTTAAAGCCGTTCGAGATTCGCTAAAACCCGATTTTGGTTTCAATCTGCACGACCAAGGACGCAATCATTCGGCGGGATATAAGGGTTTTCCTGCTACCATGTCGTTTTTGGCGCCTGCTTATGATTATAAAAAAAATATTAATGAAACACGCCGAAATGCTATTTTATTAATTTCAGAATTGCATAGTTTGGTTTCCAATTATATTCCCAACCAAATTGGGCGCTACTACGACAGTTTCGAACCGCGTGCTTTTGGGGATAATATCCAAAAATGGGGAACAAGTACGGTTTTGATCGAGTCAGGCGGGTACAAAGGAGATTGGGAAAAACAAACGATTCGCCGTCTGAATTTTATGACCTTGCTTGCCGCCATGCAGTCCATTAGCCAACGCAACTACCTGAAATATAACCAGAACCAATATTTTGATATTCCTCAAAACGGTTCTTCGATGGTCGAACTCAAGCTCAAAAACCTAAAAGTGCGAGATTATGGTAGAGAGTTTTTGGTCGATGTGATTTATAACCGTTCGGAACAGAATTACGATCAGGACAAAAGTTTTTATTTCCAAAGTTACATTACCGAAGTGGGCGAACTTTTTATGTATCATGGCTATGACGAACTCGACTGTACGGGCATGATTGCCGAAATGGGCAAGGTATATCCTGAAACTTTGCGAAGCTATGAGGAAGTTAAGAAGCTGAATTTCAAGGACTTGTACGGAAAAGGTTATACGGCGGTTCGCCTGAAAGTTTGGGACGGAAAACCCGAAAATTATTTGGAATTGCGGGATTTGGCTTCCGACTTGCCCCAATTTTCACCCTACCCAATTCACATTTTATTCAACGAAGCCCAGCACCCCGAACATTTGCAAACCGAACGCAACCCTTCGATCATTATTCGCCAAAATGGGAAAGTGCGGTATGTGGTGATCAATGGTTTTATTTGCGATTTGGAAAAAGAAAAACCCGAAAAAGCAATTCCTAATGGTTTGATTTTTAGGTAGTAAAGCGTTTATGAATAATTTGCGTAACGCCCTTTAGGGTGTTTCTAAAATACTGAAAATCAACGTATTGGCACAGCCTAAAGGGTATGCTACAGAATTATTCACAAAAAACTTTTTCTCACCTTCGAATCGAAACGGCGCGGCGGTGAGCTTCAAGCTGTTCATGATGTGCCATAATCTCGATAGTATCTCCCAAATTTTGCAAACCTTCGGGCGTAATTTTTTGGTAAGTAATTTTTTTCACGAAACTATCCAAAGAAACCCCTGAATAGGCTTTGGCAAAACCGTTGGTCGGCAAGGTATGATTAGTGCCTGATGCGTAATCCCCTGCGGATTCGGGCGTGTAATTGCCCAAAAATATCGATCCGGCATTGACTATTTTTTCTGCCCATTTTTCCGCTTCGTTCATGGCTATGATCAAATGTTCGGCGGCGTATTCATTCAATAAATCTACAGCCGTTTGGCTGTCATTGATCAAAAATGCCTTACTATTTTCGATGGCTTTTTCGGCAAAAGTGCGGCGTGGAAGCGTTTGGATTTGTTTATTGACTTCTTCCAAAACCTCCTCGATCAGTTTTTCGCTTTCCGTTACCAGAATCACTTGGCTGTCTGCGCCATGTTCGGCTTGAGAAAGCAAATCTGCCGCTATGAACGCAGGAACAGCCGTTTGGTCTGCCCAAACTGCCACTTCCGAAGGACCCGCAGGCATATCGATAGCCGTTCCTTCCCTAAAAACTAATTGTTTGGCGGCAGTAACGTATTGGTTTCCAGGTCCAAAAATTTTATAAACTTGCGGAACGGACTCTGTCCCAAAAGCCATTGCCGCAATAGCTTGCGCCCCGCCTGTTTTTAGGATTTTGCTAATCCCAACCCGATGAGCCGCATACAAAACAGCAGGGTGCAAATTTCCCTGCGAGTCGGGCGGACTCGCCATAATGACTGTTTCGCAAGCCGCCAAACGCGCAGGTACGCCAAGCATCAAAACGGTTGAGAAAAGGGGAGCAGTGCCGCTTGGGACATAAAGCCCTACTTTTTGGATTGGGACACTTTTTCGCCAACAGGTTACGCCTTTTAGGGTTTCGATAGGCTCAAAATGTTCAAATTGGGCTTTGTGGAAGCGCTCGATATTCGCTTGGGCTTGGTCGATGGCTTTCTTGAGCGCAGGATCGAGGGTTTGGATTGCCCTTTCGATTTCTTCGGCTTGCACCCATAAATTAGAAAGCTGAACCTTATCAAATAATTGGGTATAGTGCCGCAAAGCCGAGTCGCCTTGCTCCTTTACGGCTTGCAAAATAGGGATTACCCTTGATTCTATTTCCCGCAAATCCATAGTAGGACGCGCCAAAAGGCTTTTCCACTGGGAACGAGGCGGATTTTTACTAATTTTCATGGTTTTTATTTCGGTTTATCCCCGATTATTTATCAAACAAACTTTTTGTTCTTTCAAAATTTTGGACAATGATATATCCCTGATCTTGTTTTTGGATAAAACCTTGCTTTGTCAAATTTTCAAAAATTTTGCGTATTTTTCGCTTAAAATTATCAAATTCTTTGAGTTGATGGTTTTGAATACTTTTGTATTTTTTTAGAAAAAGGTAATTGGAAACTTCACTTGCATTGGTGGATTGCTTGATTGAAAAATAAGAATATTGATATACGATTTGCAAACAATCTTTGTAGTCTGGTGGTAGAGTGTCATAAGTCCCACCAAAAATAGCCCTTAACTCCTCAATAAAAGTATTTTTGAGTAGCTGTGGATCAGCCAAAAAAATAGGTTTATTGGCTTCACTCGAAGGGTGTGCATAAATCAAATCCCATTTTTTCAAATCCTGAATAGCCTCCAAATGGTTATTGTCTTGACTCAACAAAATAGTGTATCGGTAATTTTGATTTTCTTTTTCGGATTTGATCAGATACGCTAATACTAATTTATGAGCTTCACTAAGAGGTATGCCATTTGTTTTTTTGTAAATATAACCTTGATAACTTTCTAAAATATTTTCAATCGTTTGATCGAGCAGTTTTCCTTTATGGATTACCAAACTCATTTCGTTTTCCGTATGAAAACGATAATAGGGCAGATCGATTCTGTTAGCCAAACATTCATTGACCAAAACAGAAATCCCAATGCCTCGACCTTCGTATTTATTGTAGGTTTTCAGAATGTCGGTCAGCAAAGGATTGGATCGTTTTACATCAGGAATAATTCGCAAAACAGGAATTGGGTGTTTAGGGTGTTCGATCAAAAGATTTTTCTTAAAAACACCTGCATTCCGAATTTCTATACTCAAATTAGGTTTGATAATAATTTGGCTGTATTTGTTTTCCGAATAATCTCGGTGTGCCAAAGCATTGTTGATACTTTCACGAATCAGTTGCTCGGAATATTCAGGCATAGCCTCACCGCTGTTTTCAATGCCTACACCCACACTAATATTTTTACGCACAAAGGCAAAAGCCCGTTGGATCAAAGAAAGTACATTTCCTTTCAATATTTTTTTATCTTTGACTACCTCAATAGTCGAATCCACAAAACAATCTACTTGGGCTTTTTCACCCAAAAATATTTGAGGTTCTTTCCCACAAACCAACATTCCCAAAGTCGTTACTTGCTCATTGATCACAAATTTTTTCTTTTCCAAAAAATTCACAGCCGCCGCAATGTCAGGCTTGGGCTTTTCTATGCGTATATCTTCGTTGAGTTTGTAAATATAATCGTTCAAAGCATCTACACTCAAATCCTCAATCGTGGCTTTTTCGACAATTTGCAGTTCCCGCGAAAGCAACAAATTTTCTTTGATTTCTTTTTGTTGAGCCAATTTTTGCTCTGAAATTTCGGTTTTACTTGCCAATAGTCGTTCGTAAGCCGCAGTTTTGTAGAAAATGTATTTGAGTTCGACAGGTAGTTTTTGGATATGCAAAAGGCAAATTTTTCCTTCCAAAAAATCTTTGATCTCGAAACATAAAAAACTCTCTACATTGATTTCCTTCCCTTTTTCATCAGTAAAAACTTTTGCAATCCCAACAATGTTGTCTTTTTGAGTTTCCTGATAACCTGTGAAACTGTATTTTTTTTGTTCATTGTTTTCTTTTATCCCAAAAATAATGATCCCGCCTTCGGTGTTCAAAAAGGCATTTACGCTTTTATGAATCGCTTTCCAATCACCCGCAGTTGAACCGTCTTTAAGTTCTATACTCTCGGTTTCGAAGGTTTTGTATTGGCTTCGGCGAATGCAAGTTTCCAATTCATCTAAAAGGATTTCGAGGTTCATATTTTTTGAACAAATAGTTTAGGCAAAAATAATGTTTTGCTTATTTAAAAACATGAAAAAAAAATGTTTTGAATCGAATATTTAGAATTAAAGTAAAAATTTTTCCAATTTTTACTAAATTTCCGTTCCTTATGCTCAATATACGTTCGATAAAAACGTGAAACATGAAATCTAAAAAACATGAAAAAGATTACACTTTTTATATTTTTAATTACTTTTCTGGCGGCTTGTGGCGGAAAAACAGGGCAAAAAGCCTTGCAAAAGGGCGATTACCAGCAAGCGGTTTTGGAAGCGGTCAAAAAACTAAAATCAAGCCCCGACAACGAAAAAGCCTCACTTACCCTGCGCGAAGCCTTGCCTTTGGCTGTAGCCAAACACGAGGAAGATATTAGTTTTTATGAAAAATCAAGCGAAAAATTCCATTGGGAAAAAGTAGTAACAGCCTACAAAAGCCTTAATGAATTGCACGAAGCGATTCGGAGTTCGCCTGCCGCCGACAAACTGGTTTCGCGCCCCAAACGCTACGGAAGACAGTTCGAAGATGCCCTCGAAAATGCGGCTATCGAACGGTATGAGGAAGGCGCAAAAAAACTCGACCCAAATGATCGCATGGCTTCGAGAGAAGCATTTGATCATTTCGAAAGGGCGCAAAGTTTCTTACCAAACTATAAAGATGTGGGCGAAAAAGTCAAACAAGCCCGTTATTACGCTACTTTGCGGGTAGCAGTCGAGCCTATACCTGTGGCGGCACGCAATTACCAGCTTTCAACGGAGTTTTTTCAGACCAAACTCTATGAATATTTGAACAATAATGACAATCGTTCGCGCCTGAATCCTTTCGTACAGTTTTATCAAATTAGCCAATTAGAATCTCAAAATATTCGCCCTGATCACCTGCTCAAAATGTCTTTTGACGAATTTACGGTTGGGCAAACCTATATCAAAAGCGAGATGAGAGAGGTTGAGAGCAAAGACAGTGTAAAAGTGGGCGAAGCAACTGTAGATGGGAAAAAAATACCTGTGTATAATAAGGTAAAAGCCAAAATTACGGATTACAAAAAACGAGTGCTTTCAAGAGGCACTTTGGACGTACAAATCATTGATCTGGAACAAAATAAAATTGTGTCCCAAGAAAAATTTTCAGGCGAATATAATTGGCTTTCGGAATGGGCAACTTACAACGGAGACGAACGCGCTGTAAGCGATTCGGACAAAAAACTTTGCGAACGCAAAGAGCAAAATCCGCCACCACCACAAGACCTTTTTATTGAGTTTTGCAAACCCATTTACGATCAAACAACCGACATGATCAGGCGTTTTTACAGGAATTATTAGGATTTTATCAAAATTGGTTTTGTTTGAAAAAAATGCTTAATTTTGCGGAATAAATAATTCCTATCCAATGAATACATTAATAAAAGATATTGAAATAATCCAAACCGAACAGCCGATTGCGGCAGATGCTCCTGTTCGCGTTTTGGCAAATAGCGAAGGGAAGCGCAAACTGTATATAGAGAGCTACGGTTGTCAAATGAATTTTTCGGACAGCGAAATTGTGGCTTCTATTATGGCAGAACAGGGTTTTGGGACTACAGACCGCTACGAAGAAGCCGATTTGGTTTTCCTCAATACCTGCTCGATCAGGGAAAAAGCCGAACAAACGGCTCGAAAACGCCTTACGGAAATCAATAAATTAAAACGCAAAAAACCCGATCTGATCGTAGGCGTTTTGGGTTGCATGGCAGAACGACTGAAAGGCAAATTTTTGGAAGAAGAAAAAATTGTGGATTTGGTCGTAGGACCCGATGCCTACAGGGATTTGCCTAAGTTGGTTTCGGAAGTGGATAACGGGCAACGTTCGGTCAATGTTTTGCTTTCGCGTGAGGAAACATACGCAGATATTGCTCCCGTTCGCCTCAATTCGAATGGCATTTCGGCTTTCGTGTCCATTATGCGGGGTTGCGATAATATGTGTTCGTTTTGTGTCGTGCCTTTTACGCGAGGCAGGGAACGCAGTCGCGATCCGCAATCTATAGTTGCCGAATCGAAAGCCCTTTTCGAGCAAGGGTATCGTGAAATTACGCTTTTGGGACAAAATGTAGATTCCTATAAATGGGCAGGGGAGGCAAACAAAAAAGAAACCGATGAAGCCGAAGCCGCAGGAAAACCTGTGGTAAGTTTTGCCAATTTATTGGAAATGGTTGCCCAAATTAGCCCACTTTTGCGGGTTCGCTTCTCGACTTCGCACCCAAAGGACATGACGGACGAGGTGCTGTATGTGATGAAAAAATACGATAACATTTGCAAATATATCCATTTGCCTGTGCAAAGTGGAAACAGCCGAATTTTGGAAATGATGAACCGCACATACGACCGAGCATGGTATATTGACCGAATCAAGGCAATTCGCAATATTTTGGGAGAAGAATGTGGGATTTCATCGGATATGATTGCAGGTTTTTGCTCGGAAACCGAAGAAGAACATAAAGACACCTTGAGCCTTATGGAATTTGTGCAATACGATTATGCCTATATGTTTGCGTATTCGGAACGGGAAGGCACTTTAGCGGCTCGAAAATATGCCGATGATGTTCCTGAAGAAGTAAAAAAACGCCGTTTGCAAGAAATTATCGATTTGCAACGAAATCTTGCTTTGCAAAGAAATCGTTTGGATTTGGGAAAAGTCCATGAAATTTTGATTGATGGCGAGTCGAAACGCAATTCTGAAGAATTAAAAGGGCGAAATTCGGCAAATAAAGTAGTTATTTTCCCTAAAAAACATTATGAAAAAGGGCAGTATGTAAAAGTCTTGATCAAAGACTGCACTACGGCTACACTTTTTGGAGAGGTGATTGATTGATTGATATTTTACGGTCTGTATTCAAATAGGATTTAATAAAGTTTATGAATAATTTGCGTAACGCCCTTTAGTGTGTTTCTAATAGCTTGACAATCAGCACATTGGCAGACCCTAAAGGGTATGCTACAGATTTCTGCATAAACTTTAATATAAAACCTTATTTGAGTGCCAAAAAATAAAGTAACAAATTTTTATAAAAATAAAACATGGCTTGTGCAAACTGTTCGGGTAATTGTGGCTCGAAAAAAAATATAGCGGGTGGTTCTGCGCCTACGGGCTGTCAGAGCAATGGTACTTGCGGAACAAGCGGTTGCAATAAACTGAATGTTTTTGATTGGTTGGGCAATATGGAACTGCCACGTAACCAGCAATTTGATATAGTCGAAATTCGGTTTAAAGGAAATAGAAAGGAATTTTTTAGGCTTCCGCCAGAACTTGAGGTTTGTACGGGGGATGCCGTCATTGTCGAAGTGCCGAACGGTTTTCATTTGGGTTTTGTGTCTTTGCAAGGCGAATTGGTGCGTTTGCAGATGAACAAACGGAGGGTAAAAGATGATGAGAATATTCTCATGGTTGTGCGTGTGGCAAGTCAAAGGGATTGGGAAAAATTCGAAGAAGCCCAAAACAAGGAAATGCCTACGCTGTACAGAACCCGCCAAATAGTAGAAGAAATGAAACTTTCGATGAAACTTTCGGACATCGAATACCAAATGGACGGAACAAAGGCTACTTTTTTCTATTCGGCAGATGCAAGGGTGGATTTTAGGGAATTGATCCGTATTCTGGCGGCTGAATTTAAAATTCGGGTCGAAATGCGCCAAATAAGCCTTCGGCAGGAAGCGGGGCGTTTGGGCGGAATCGGTTCTTGTGGGCGCGAACTTTGCTGTTCGACTTGGCTTACGGAGTTCAAAAGCGTATCGACCGTAGCGGCGCGCTACCAAAATCTTTCCCTAAATCCAACCAAACTTTCAGGACAGTGTGGCAGACTGAAATGCTGTCTGAACTACGAACTTCAGACTTATCTCGATGCCCTTGTCGACATTCCTAAAATCGAACGCCCTTTGCAAACCGAAAAAGGCGAAGCCACTTTACAAAAAACAGACATTTTCCGCAAAATTATGTGGTTTAGTTACGTAGATGAAAGTAATTGGTTTCCTGTGCCAACTGCCCAAGTGCGTGAAATTTTGGAACTGAATGCAAAAGGGGTAAAAGTGCCTTCTCTTTCGGAAATTGAAACTGAAAAAGTGAGCAAACAACTGAAAAAAGACGATTTCAGGAATGATTTGAGTCTTGAGGCGGACAGTCAGTTGCTTAAAAAAGATAAACAAAAGCAAGGAAACAGAAACAAAAAAGTCCAAAAGCGCGGACGCAGACCTGATCCTAAAAAAACGCCTTAATTTTTGGGTAAAAATACGGTAAAAGTTGTTCCTTTTTCAGAAGTTTCAAATTGTATTTTTCCATGATGCTCCCCTAAAATTTCTTTGGCTATATACAAACCCAAGCCCGCCGATTTGTCTTTGGTGCTTACAAAAGCATCAAAGATTTGGGATTGGATAGTTTCGGAAATCCCGCAACCGTTATCAGTAATGCTAAAAATCAGAAAATTATCGTCTTGAAAAGTATCTACTTTGATCATGCCTTTGTCCTCGATGGCTTCAATCGAATTGAGTAAAAGTGCCAAAAAAACTTGATTAATCTTGGAAATATCACAATCGATAAGTGGTAAATTATACTCAAAATTAGTTTCTATTTCTATTTTTCCCAAAAAACGGTTTCGTAAAATAACCAAAACGGCTTCAAAGTTTTTTGAAAGATCGGCTTGCTTTACGCCTTGTTCGTCCAGTCGAATAAAAATTTTTAGATTTTGGACTATTTCCATAATCCGATTCGTACCTGTTTCCATATCAGCCGTTAGCAAAGCCATATCTTCGCCCATATCTTCGATATAGAGTTCCTTATACATTTTTTTGAGATCGGGAGTCAAAACTGGGTTGGTTTGTTGGACAAAATCGAGCAGACTCTTCAGATGTTCTTTCAAAACTTGCAAGCCGACTTGTATAGAATTCATCGGATTGTTGATTTCGTGCGAAATAGTTGCCATCACAATTCCCAAAACCGCCGATTTTTCGGACTGAACGAGCTGGACTTGCGTTTTTTGAAGGGCGAGGAGGGTGCTTTGGAGTTCTTCGGTTTGTACTTCTATTTCATTTTTTTGACTGGTCAATAATTCATTGGCATTTTTTTCTTTCTGGTGAGAACGGTAAATAAAATAGGCAAAGAAAACAACCAACAACAGCCCTATTAATATCAAATAGTTGATCCTTTGCTGGAGTTCCTTTCCTTCTTTTTCTTTTAACACTTCTAAAGTTTGCGCCTTGCTTTCTATTCGGAGTTTTTCGGTAGCTAACTGTGTTTTTTCCGCCAAATTTTGCAAACTGTCTTGTTTTCGTTTATTCGTTTCTTGGAGGGCAAGCGCAAAAAGATGTTCAGCTTCGGCTTGTTTGATCGCAATTTCTAATTCTTTTGCTTGTTTTTCGTTGTTCAGTTTGTTTAGTTCGTTGTTTTTGGCAAATAAAATCAATTCCTTATCCTTTTTTTCCAATACCATTTGGTTTTCCAAACTTGCTATCGATTTTGCCTTCTCGACATTAAACAAACTATCGTGCGTTTGCTTGTATAATTCGTGATATTCTAAGGCTTTTGCATAATTTCCCTGCTGTTTATAGGTTTCATATAGCGTTTTACTTACTTTTTCCAAACCTATTACGGTTTTACTTTCTTGTGCTATTGCCAAGCCACGCAAGGAATGCACTATGCTTTGCTCATAATTTCCCTGTTTTAAGTAGGTTTTGGCAAGCCCGTCCAGTGAGTTGATCATGTTCAAGCGGTCTTGAATTTTTTCTTTGATTTGAAGGCTTTGATTATAACAAATCAAGGCGGAATCGATCTTGTTTTGGAGCAAATAAATATCGGCAATGTTGTTCAGACTTGAGCTGACTCCTCTTTGATCTTTTAGTAATTCTTTGATTTTCAAACTCTTTTGATGGTATTCGAGAGAAAGTGCCAAATTTCCCTGATCCATATAAATAATGGCAATATTATTCAAACTGGTAGCAATTCCCGCTTTATCAGCCATGTTTTCCTTGATTTTCAAACTTTTTTGATGGTAAATCAAAGCCTTTGCATAATCACCTTGTGCTTTGTAAATAATGGCAATATTGTTCAAACTGCGGGCAATACCCTGTTTGTCTTGCATAATTTCTCTGACTTTGAGGGCTTTTTGGTGATAAGAAAGGGCTAAAGGGTAATCACCTTTGGCGCGATAGCTGATTCCCATATTGTTCAAGGCTAAAGATTTTCCTTGCCAAAAATTGCTTTTTTCGCTTTGTTCTAAGGCTTTTTGAGCAAAAGCGATACAAGAATCGGGTTGTGTAGTACTGTAGAGGCGTGCTTTTTCGAGTAGTGCCAAAATTTTTGTTGTATCGTTTGGGGCGCTTTGATAAACTGCTTGTAAGCTGTCCAAAACAGACTTTTTTTGAGCAAAAAGAGGATTTATGCAAAAAAATAAGCTAAAAAAAAGAAAAAATTTGGGCATAAAGTCTAATTTTTTGGTAAGAATACGCTAAATA
>JAAFHK010000119.1 GCA_013297565.1 Cytophagales bacterium | reverse complement strand
CTTCAGCAAAAATATCATATTTAAAATTAATATTGCCCAATTTAGGTTGAAAGGCTTTTTCCGTTTCAATTTTATCAGGATTTATTTCAATACCAATAATATCGCGCACAAAAGCCTTGAATACAATTTCATCTGTAAAGGCTTTTTTGAAAAAAACTTCGTTATCTAATCGGGCTAATATCATAGTTTTTTACAAAATTCAGTAAAATACAATTTATTCTCTTACAATTTTTTTCGTTATTTTGCCCATACTGCTTTGAATTTCAAGCAAATACATTCCTTTTGCCAAATCATTCAGTTTGATGGTTTCTTGGTTTTGTTCCAAAATACCCATTTTTATTCTTCGCCCCGCCAAATCCCTAATTTGGTAAGCCTCTAATTGTGCTTGCTGACTTTCTATCTTCAAATAATCTTGGGCAGGATTTGGATAAAACTTAATAAGTTTTGCCAAATAGGCTTGTGAATTGCCCAAAACGGGCGAATTAATGAGTTCTTTTCGGCGAGGCGAATTTCGTAAAACCTGCCGCATACGTGCTACTTGATCTTTGGTAAAAAGGTTCATGCAATTGTCGTCCGCATAATCCAAATAATTTTGTGCCATGACCAAGTTATTACAACTGATCCGATTGAGGTTGCAACCTGAACTTTCGGTTTGTAATTCGGGCGTATCTGCACAATGATCCAAGTTCTGGCAATTTCGATTCACGAAGCGCGAACCACCGCCCCAAGTATGCAAAAGCCCAAAAATATGCCCCATTTCGTGGGTTAGTGTTCGCCCATATCTGAACTCATCTGCCGCCGTTTCCATAATTTTAGCAGGAAATTTTTGGTAAGAACCCAATATTTTGCAGTCCATCATAATAGCGTCTTTGTTGGCTTCGGTTTCGTTGGCATTTAGCCCTTGCAAGCCCGAACTATTAGGAAAAGTGGCGACAGCGTAATAATTAGCCACATCACCCACCACAATAATATTCAGATACTGGTTTGGATTCCAAAGCAAGGTAGGCATCATGGCAATAATTTCGTTATCCGTCCATGTGTATTTACTGACTTTTTGGCGCTGAATCCCCGCTTCGGCTAAGGGTTTGCCTTCAGGATCAAGGCGGGCTAATTCGAAACGGATATTGGCACTTGCGGCTACAGACTGAAATTGAGAGAGAGTCTTCGCCCGATCCGCATTGAAACGGTTAAAATCTTCGTTGAGTACATCTACTTGGGCTTGAACTTGGCGAATATCTACATTACTTCCTTCACCTACCGTTTCGCCTACGTGCAAGACATGGAAAAGAAGCGGAATAACAACCATTTCGTCATTTTCCACCCGTCCGCTTTCTTCTAAAAACCGTGCTATAGCTTCGTTTCCACCTTTGGGAACAGGAGTACCGCATCGTTCCTTGTCTTGGGCAGAAATTTTGAAATAAAAGCTAAAAAAAAATAAAAAAAGTAATATTTTGTTCCTCATGATTGTATTAAATTGTGGATTAGTTTTTCTGTTCCTGATCAAGACGCAAGTTCATAATTTGTGTGGCATTCAAACCTGTTATTTTTTCGATAAGTGTATCGGGAAGTCCCTCGACAATCATTTTTTTTGCCAATGCTATTTTGCCTTTTTCCAAACCAATTTGTTCGCCTTTTTCCAAACCAATTTGTTCGCCTTCCTCAATGCCCACTTGTTTTCCCTCTTCGAAACCCTCTATTTTACCTTCCTCGAAAGCCGTATCGAGGCTGTTTTTCACATCACGATAATATTTCAAACTGTCCTCATAAGCGGTGCGATCTTGCGGCGAAAATTGGGCAATTTCAGCTTCGTTAAAAAGTCTGTCAAAAATTCTTTCTTGCAAAGGCAGAGGGCGGTTTTGCAATTCGGACAAATTTCGCAATAAATACAGCCATTTGTCTTCCAAATTTTCCAATTCCGCTTCACTTTTCTTAAAATTGGGCATTTGTAAATACATAAAAGTCAATTTGTCATAAAAAACGGCTTTTTTATCTGTGTCCATGAGTTTGACCGTAACTTTTACCTCTTCCTCATATTCGTCTTCGAAACAAAAATCTAAAACCGCAATCGTATATACTGCCTTGAGTTCATAGTTCCAATCTCCTTTGAGCGCCTGCTCTTGGATCGGAAAAGTGGAATAAAACAAAGCCCTGTCTTTGAAAAAAGTTTGTTTCGCCTTTTGCAATTCGACAATGAATTTTTCTCCTTTTTCACTTTCGCAATACAAATCATAAATCACTTTTCTATCCAAATCCGTTTGTCCCAAATGTTCCGTTTTACGGTAGGTAATAGCCGCAATTTTGCGATCAGGCAGTATTTCGTTCAGGAAACTAATTAGAATTTCTTGATTCTGTTCTGTCCCAAAAAGTTTTTTGAAACCAAAATCAGTAAAAGGGTTTAGGTAACGCGACATGGATTTGAAAATTAAGAAATAGCAAGTTTATTTATTGGGTAAAATTTCCATAAAATCGTTTTGAGAAACTTCACTGGCAAGCAAACCTCTGAATTGGTTGCGTCCAGTCTGCTCGATGCGTAAAAGATAGCGGCGCGACTGGTCGAGCAAGTCCCAGACCAATACTTTTGTTCCTTGAGTTTGTGCCGTTCCTCTGTTGAATGCCATGCCTATTTTGTAACTTTCTTTGTAAAACTTCAGATCGCCGTATTGCAGAATATTGGGCGGGCTTTGATTTTGAAGAATATATTTATCAAGGTTTTCATTGATCGAAAAAATATTAATTGGCGAGCCTATGTATGTTAGCAATAAATCACCTTCATAACCCACCAAAAGGTGCAAAATTTCCGATCCAGAGGCTATTTTAAACTCTTTTTCCGAATTTCCATTTTCCCAATCGTACTGGATTTCATTTTTTACTTGCCAAGTTTTCAAGCCGTAATCCATCAAAAAACCTGTTTGCAGTTCAGCAACAGAAAGATGCGTAGGATCGTCATCAGTTCTGAAAGTTCGAGGCTGAAGAGGCACAGGAGGAGTATTGGCAAAAAGCGGGCGTTCTCCTACGTTTTTACCCAATATTTTGTGTTTGATCAACACATCACGCAAACATTCGTCCGCTATTTTATCATTAATACCTTGCGTAAGCGAGGGCATACGCACCAAATCTACCAACCACCAAACTCCAAACCCGCCAAGCGTAATCCAATAGAGAAACTGGGTTAAATATTTGCCAAGATAAAGATAATGAGGAGAAAGGATACCCAAAATTACGTGCATGACATAGCCAATAACCATAGATTTGGAACGGCGAGAAAACTCACGCATAAACTCACGCTGAACGTTTTCGGGCATTTCGGACAGTTGGCTGGCTACAGCAAAAGGCAATTCACGTGAAATACGAAAAGGAATGATGTCGGACATAGCAGCAGACGATTAAATATGGGTTATAAGCCAAAAGTTACGAAACTTTTTTGGAAAAACAAACGGACTAAGCGAAATCAGGGTTACAAAGGAACAAAAAAACAAAGGAATAGGAAAATTAAAAAATGCTAAAACGATGTCGGCTAAAAATTAAATTTTGGTATTTTTGTGCATTAGCAACAAAACTCCAAAAAATATGCCTATCCAAAAAGCCTTTAATTTCAAACAATGGATCGACGAACACCGTCATCTGCTCAAACCGCCTGTTGGGAATCAACAAATTTATTTCAACAATCAAGACTACATCATCATGGTTGTGGGTGGTCCTAATGCCCGAAAAGATTACCATTACAACGAAAGTGAGGAATTTTTTTATCAAATCGAGGGCGATATTGTCCTGAAAATCGTAGAAGATGGTGAGTTTGTCGATGTGGCTATCAAAGAAGGCGAAATTTTCCTGCTGCCTCCCAAAGTACCACATAGTCCGCGCCGCCCTGCGGGAACGGTCGGTTTGGTGATCGAGCGCTATCGGCGAGAGGGTGAAAAAGACGCTTGTTTGTGGTTTTGTGAAAGTTGTGGCGATAAATTGTATGAGGAAGACTTTTTTATGACTAATATTGTCGTACAACTCCCCCAAATTATGCAAAATTTTTATGGTTCTGAAGATCGGCGGACTTGCAAAAGTTGCGGGACTGTCATGCAAAAACCTTAAAATATATTAGCAAAACCCACAATTTTTTGAAAAATTGCGGGTTTTTTCCAAAAAAATTGTATTTACCAATAAAGTTTATGAATAATTTGCGTAAAGCCCTTTAGGGTGTTTGTAATTTATTGAAAATCAGTTAAATACACGCAGCCTGAAGGGTATGCTACAGATTTCTTCATAAACTCTATTAAACATTAGCAATCAAAAAAAACTTTCCAAGAAAATGCACACTCATTTTATTTCCCAACTTTCCGAACGTTTGCAACAGCCTCTGCCCTATCAAAGCCAAACGGGTTTGGAAGTGCTTTTGCCTTCGTTCCAAAAAATAGACAGCTTTCAGGAGCTTTTTCAAAGTACGCCACGTATTTGTGCGGTCATGATTGCTTTGTATAACCTTGATAATGAACTACATATCCCTTTTATTCTAAGACCTGCCCATGAAAAAGGCGCGCACGGCGGACAGATTTCATTTCCTGGTGGTGGGCGTGATGAAAGCGATCCGCATCTCGAATTTACGGCTTTGCGCGAAATGCGTGAGGAGATTGGGGTCGAACTTTCAGAAAAACATATCTTGGGCAAATTAAGCGATATTTATATTCCTCCAAGTCATTCTTTGGTTACGCCTGTGCTTGCTTTTTCCAACAAATCTTTTACTTACACGCCCGATCCGAAGGAAGTTGCCGAAGTTTTGAGTATTCCTTTGGCGGTCTTAACCGATCCCCGAAACCATAAAATTGAACCTATTACGCTGATTGATGGTCGTACAAAAGT
Organism: Cytophagales bacterium; assembly: GCA_013297565.1. Lineage (GTDB taxonomy): Bacteria > Bacteroidota > Bacteroidia > Cytophagales > Thermoflexibacteraceae > JAAFHK01. The sequence goes on along the minus strand of JAAFHK010000119.1, from coordinate 6,026 downwards.
CCAAATGCCTGTTTATTATTATGAAGGGCATCGGATTTGGGGCGCTACGGCTCGAATCCTTAGCGAATTGCTGTTGGTGATCGAACAAAGTGGTAAATAAGGCTGATTCTATAAAAAAACATGAAAAACCGCTTTTATTCGGAGGCTGTCGAACGAAAAAACGAAAAAAGAAAGTCTTTGGCTGTCTTGATCGATCCCGATAAAACCAATGCCGAAGCTTGCTCGAAACTACTCGATAATCTGGGCGGATATTTGCCGCAAGCGTGGTTTGTGGGAGGAAGTTTATTGATGAATAATTATTTGGAAGAACTCATTGTTGTTTTACAAAAAACCAACATTCCGATTGTACTTTTTCCAAGTAATTACCATCAAATTTCCACAAAAGCAGATGCCATTTTGTTTTTGTCCTTGATTTCGGGGCGCAATCCCGATTTTTTGATTGGGCAACAAGTTTTGGCAGCCCCTTTTTTAAAAAAAACAAATTTGGAAATAATCCCAACAGGTTATATGTTGATAGAAGGCGGAAAAACAACCACTGCACATTACATAAGTAATTCATTACCAATTCCTTACGACAAGGACGATATTGCAGTTTGTACCGCTATGGCAGGCGAAATGCTTGGCTTGAAACTGATTTATATGGACGCAGGCAGCGGTGCTTCGCAAACGATTAACCCAAGTATGATTCGGGCGGTCAGAAGCCAAATCGACATTCCTTTGATCGTAGGCGGCGGAATCCGAACCGCAAAAGATTTGCACAAGGCGTATGAAGCGGGTGCGGATTGGGTAGTCGTGGGTAGCCTTGCCGAACAAGAACCTCATCTTATCAAAACTTTACAGGTATGAAAACAAGTTTCGTATTATTTTTATCCCAATTTGTATTGGTTTATTCACTTTTTGCTCAAACTTTTACCGTCAAACAATGGGCTTTGCTCCAAAATACGGGAGTTCAGCAAATTGGGATCGAGAATCAGACCAAATGGCTTTGTACGGGGAAGGGTTTGATCAAGCTCGAAAATGAAACCCTCAATGCGGTACTTTTGCAAGATGACACGCTGAATTTTAGGGGAGTAAGTAGCATTTTTATAGATTCGAAACGAACCAAATGGATCGGCAATTATCAAAGCCAAGTTTTCAGATTGGATTCGGTTGGAAAGAAGCAAATAATTGATTTTCAGGAATTTGGAACTTATTTGATTACGTCTTTGAGTCTGGATCAGGACGGAAAACTTTGGGCAGGCACTTTCGGCGGTGGGGTTTTGAGCCTCGATGCTTTGGGTGGAAAAAGCCGTTATCAAACCGAAAATTCCAAAATTCTCTCCGATCAGGTTTTCAAAATATTTGTGGATCAACAAAATCGAAAATGGGTAGGAACGGCAGAAGGGCTTTGCAGTATAGAGGGGCAAAAATGGAAAAACTATGACCTCGAAGGGCAAATTACGGATATTTTGGAATATAAAGGCGATCTTTGGGTAGCCAATGCGACCATGCAAGGTTCGGAAATATGGCGTTATCAGGCTTTTAAGCGTTGGGAACGTTTCCCGATTCCTGACCAGTTGAGCAGAATGCGCTTGATGGATTTGAGTTTTGATGCACAAGGCAGTTTGTGGGTTGCGGGTGATAAAATTGCGATTTGGAAAAATGAAAATTGGATTTTTCTGGGTGAAAATGAAGGTTTTACGAGTCATTCGGCTTTCTGTGTAAGCCCCGAACCGATGGGCAAAGTCTGGATTGGGACGGAAGGAAAAGGGCTTTTTTCGGTCGAAACGGTCTTGACGAAACCACAAATCAAAAATATAGATGATTTGGTGGTGATCAAAATCCCCGACGAAGCCCTACTCAAACCGATTCCCTTGCGGATCACTTTCGAAAGAGGCAGTGCGGATATTTCGATTGTTTCGAAGGGCGAACTCGACAAAGCAAGTCAAATTTTACAAAAAAATCCCGATTTATTTGCCGAAATTGCAGGACATACGGACAACGTAGGCAATCCAAGTGCCAACAAAGACCTTTCCGAAAAACGGGCTTTTGCCGTAAAACAGTATTTGTGTGTGAAAAATGGAGTTTCCAATGAACGCATACAAGCTATAGGTTACGGAGGCACACGCCCAATTGCTGATAATTCGCAGGAAAGCACCCGACAGTTGAACCGTAGAGTGGAAATTATTTTGCGGAAAAAATAAAACCCGCAAAATATTAAAAATTTGGCGGGTTTCAGTATATTTTATTTTTGCTCAAGGGCATGAGGTTCTTGTGCTGGGACATAATTTGGGTCAAATTCGTTCTCCCATTTGGCAATGACGACCGAAGCCAAACAATTCCCCAGAACATTTACGCCTGTTCGAGCCATATCCATCATGGCATCTATGCCAATAATCATGGCAATAGGCCAGTCTGGGAGGTTAAAAGTTGCCGCCGCCCCCGAAAGTACCATCATTGAGGCTCTGGGGATTCCCGCTACACCCTTGCTGGTGAGTAGGAGTAAAAGCAACATGGAAATTTGGGCAGGAATGGACATTTCGATGCCCGCCGCCTGTGCCACAAAAACCGCCGCTAAGGACAAATACAAGGTCGAACCGTCCAGATTGAAACTATAGCCTGTAGGAATTACGAAAGCTACTATTTTGCGAGGAACGCCAAAATCTTCCATCGCTTTCATGGCTTTTGGCAATGCCGATTCGGAACTTGCGGTAGCAAATGCCAAAGTAACTGGTTCGCGCACAGCATTGATAAATTTGATCAAAGGAATCCGTAAAAACAGGATAATTGGCAAAAAAACCAATAAAACGAAAGCAATTAAAGCACCATAAAGCGTCAATAACAAATAACCCAAATTTTGCAAAGCGCCCAAACCGTATTTGCCAATCGTAAATGCCAAAGCCCCGCCAACGGCAAAAGGGGCAAACATCATGACAATATTGGTAAATTTGAACATAATTTCGGAAAGACTTTCGCTAAAATCGAGCATAATGTGGCGGTATTTATCAGCTACCATAGTCATCGAAGCCCCAAAGAGCAGGCTAAAAATCACGATCTGGAGCACCTGACCTTCGGCTATCGATTTGGCAATATTTTCAGGAAACATATGGACAATGATGTATTGCCAAGTATTTTCTGTTTTTTTGATTTGATTGACCGTTTCGCCTTGTTCAATCCCTACGCCCGCTTCGGTAAGGTTAATGGCAATCAAACCGACTACCAAAGCCAACAAAGTAACCGTAATAAAATAACTAAAAGATTTTATGCCCATGCGCCCCACTTGCTTGAGATCAGCGTGTCCTGCAATCCCGACCACCAAAGTCCCAAAAAGCAAAGGAGCAATAATGGTTTTGACGAGATTGAGAAATATTTTGCTCAAAAACTCCAATTGAACAGCCACATCAGGAAAATCATAGCCTATTTCTGCCCCAACGAACATACTCACAAAAATCCAAGTCGTAAGTGTTTTTTGCTGAAATCCATAAACCAAGAGCAATGCTACAAAAGCCCAGCGCAAAACCGACATAAATACCCCGTCAAGCCCAATGAGCTCATAGCCTTGCAGCACATTTAGCAATCCAACGACTATTCCCGCCGCCGCAATTATCCAAATAAAATTGTTTTTCATTTTCAAAAATTTAGTAGGTATTCAAACGCTTCTCTAAAATAGCAAAAGACAAAATTAATTTTTTTTTTGTTTTATCAAAATATTTGTTTTAGATTTAACCCATTCAAGAATTATGCTTTTTTACCAAAAATAAACCGATCCTCATAAAGTCTTATGCCTTTTTTAATAATGGTATAAGATTTGAAGTTTGACTTTCAAAGATATAAAACTTTTGCCCCTAAAGTATTATCGAATAAAAACTATTGCAACTATGCTAAAATACGTTATTACATTAACTATTTTTTTATTTCTTATTCCTTGGGAACTGTTTGCCCAAAGTGAAGAAGAACTTTTGCAACAGGTCGAACTTGTCAAAGGCGATAGTAATAAAGCGAAAATATACCACAAATTGGTTTCTTTGCAAGAAAAACAAAAAAACTACGACAAGGCTTTCACCTACACCAAAAAAGCACTTGAATTGGCTCAAAATCATGGAAGTAAAAATTTGGTAGGAGAAAGCCAATTACTGATTGGGGATTTGTCTGCCAAGATTAATAACCATGCAGATGCTTTGAACTATTATTTACTTTCCTTGATTTCTTTTGAGAGTTTAGGCAAAAAAGATAAGATTGCAGAAAGCGATTTGCGTTTAGCCGCCTTGTATTCCAAACTCAACAATCCCCAAAAAACCATCGACTATAGTGCAAGGTCTTTAGGGATTTATGAAACCCAAAAAGACGAAAAAGGTCAAATCCAAGCCCTTAATCTGTTGGGAGATTCCTATGTACGTACCCAAAACTGGGCAAAAGCAGACGAAACTTATCAAAAATTATTGACTATACAGGAAAAAAGCAATTCCTCTCAAGTACCCAATACGTACGGAAAACTATCTTTTATTGCCAAAAATAATCAACAGATAGCACAGTCCCTGACCTATGCCGAAAAAAAATATAACAGTTTGAAAACCAAAAACGAATCGTTTAATGCGGCACAAGCCGCTAATAACTTGGGTTTTTTGTACCGCAAACAAGGTGATAACAACAGTGGGATCAAATATTTTAATGAGGCTTTAGGAATCTTTAAACAGTTAAATGCGGACAGTAAGGAAGAAAACTCCGTTATTTTGAATAATATTGGGGTAACCTACAGCAATCTGGGTGATTATAAAAAAGCACGAAGTTATTTTGCAGATGCCCAAAAAGTAAGCGAAAAAGAAAATAATGCGTCAAGAATAGTCGAATCGTATAATTATTTGGCGGCAATCGATTATATAGGAGCAAATAATACTCAAGCACTTGCCAATGCCCAAAAAGCCATAGAAATAGGCGAACCTGCCAAAACCTATCCAGAACTCATCGAAACGTATCAAATTCTTTCGGAAATATATGCTCGTGAAAATGACTTTAAAAAATCGAATGAGGCACTCCGCAAACAACAAGATTTGCAAGCCATGCTCGAAAAAAGCCAACAAGAACAGATAGAAAAAGACAGACAGGCACAGTTGAATTTGCTCAAACAAGAAAGCGACATCATCAGTGATGCCACCGAAAAAGAACGTCAGGAGCAAAAGCTAAAAGCCTTAGAGTTAGAAAATCGTCAAAAAGCCAGTGAATTGAAGTTGCAGGAACAAAAAGTAGTGGATTTGGAGCGCGAGCAGCAACTCAAAAATGCTACACTGAAAACCCAAGAACTACAGGCGGAGCAAACCCGTCAGGCACTTGCGATTGCGGAGCAACGTTTGGCAATCGAAAAAACCAATGCTGAAAAAGCTGAACTCTCTAAAGAAACCGAACGGGCATCGTTGAAAGCAAAGGAGCAAGAATTGGTAAAAGAAAGTCAGCAAAAAGCCATTGAACTGCTTGAATCCGATAAAAAACTCAAAGAGGAGGAACTGCAACAAAAAGAAATCGTCCAAAAATTTGGGATTGGTTTCATGGTATTGATCCTCCTGATCCTTTTGGTGATTATTTATGTTTTTATTCAACGCCAAAAAACAAACAAACTTTTGGCAAAACAACAACTTGAATTAAAAGGCAAAAACGAGGAGTTACTTTCAAGCGAAGAGGAACTTCGCCAAAATATGGAGGAGTTGCGGGCTACCCAAGAAACCATGCGCTTGAAACAGGTTGAGATTGAAAGAGCCAATGAAAAACTCATGAGCAGTGAGTCCATTTTAAGAAAGGCTCTGGAAAAAACCAAAAAACAAGAGCAAGAATTGCGGTCAAAAAATGAACAACTCCTGACCAATGACGAAGAATTGCGTCAGAACATGGAAGAGTTGCAAGCCACTCAAGAGGCTTTACAACTTCGAAAAGACGAACTCGATACGCAAAACCAAAAAGTAACACAAAGTATCAGGTACGCCAAACAAATTCAGACGGCAGTTTTACCAACCCGTTCGCAACGTATGGCAGTTTTTCCAGATAGTTTCCTGATATAC
>JAAFHK010000118.1 GCA_013297565.1 Cytophagales bacterium | reverse complement strand
CCGCCAAATATGCCCAATCGACCTGCTGTCCTCGATTTTGTAACTGCCAAAAACGGAAAAAGTTATAAAAATTCTTGTAATTATGATTTTCAGGTTTCTGAAAGCGCCCATTTACGCCCAAAGTATCCTGACCGTAGGGAAAACTGAAACAATACAACACCGAATCAGAAGCAAGCGCCACATCACAGTCTTTTTCAGAACGATCCGTTTTTTCCAAACCTTCGAAACTCAAACGCATAGCGTACTCATAATCAGTAAGATACAAATAAGTAGGTTTCAAAAAAAGTTTTAAAATCAAGTTATTATTTGTTTTTTTTAGATTGTCCAAAAAAGTTTGACTCTGTGCCAATAGTTTTTCCAAAGGGATTTTTTCGGTTTTGTTGAGTTCAGGACTGTCAAATATTTTTTGATAATCTGCTCGCCATTTTTCCAAAGAAAGTTCGGAATTGTGCGGTTTTCCAAATTCGAAAACTTCATTTACGTACAAAAAAATCGGTTCGGCTTGGGTTTCGGCTTGGATAAAGGTATTGATAAAATCGGGTTGATTGACCAAATCGTTCAAATAATAATTCTCCTCGTGGCAAAACCAAACATAACTTGCAAAGGGAATAATTTTTTTGGGTTCGAAAAGCGTGGCTTGATCTTTCAAATATTTGAGTTTTTGCGCCGCAACCGATTTCCGATATTCGGTATCTGCCTTGTTTCCAGCCCAATACGCATAAGAAAATTGGGTAAGCAAAACATCAACCTTGCCGACTTTTTGCTGAATCGAACGCCCATGTTCGTTATTTTCGATAGTGCAATCGTTGGCGTTCAAATATTTGAGATCGGGCGTTCTGAAACACGCCCATGAGTCGCCTTCTTCGAAATTTTCGCACAGAATTTCCCAATCCTCTGCCAATTTGTGCCAAGTGTCGGGTTTGAGTTCGATAATTCCTTTAAAACCTGCTTCTTTGCAAAACTCGACAACCCGCTTATCAATCGTTTGTTGAAACAAAATCGTAATGTTTTGGCGAAATTCGGGCTTTATTTTCTTCAGATTGGGCGGAAAAAAATGATCGGGGTGTTCGTGTGAAAACCAAATATAATTAATCGTAGCAAAATCGTCATAAGAAAATTGACTTTTGGCAATGTGTTTCCAACCTTTATTGAAAACCGAACCCTCAAGCCAAGGATCACAAATAAGGCGTAAGCCTTTGTATTCCAATAAGATAGAGGCGTGATTGATAAATTCGAGTTTCATATTTTTTATCCCATTCGTTTTTCAATATATTTTTGGGCAAGGTACAAACCGCCTTTTTTTGCGTATTCAATGGCATATTTTTTTCCGTAGCGGCGTAGCAAAAAACCACCTATCACCGTAACAACCGCCTCAAGAACTGCTCCGCCTGTGAGGGCAACCGCCGCCTGAACTTGATTGTAAAGTTCGACAAAAACATCAGAAATTTGATAGAACATGGTCAGGTAAATTGCTCCATCAAAAAGCCTCGCCCAAAAAGTATGTTGGCTCAATACGCTGTGTTCGAAATCGTCTATTTTTTGCTTATGCAGGGCATAATGGGCGAAAAAAAGTTTCCGCCATTTGGGATATTTGAGAAACTGGTCGACAGGGGGAATAAAATCAACAATGTCGGCATCTAACTGGAGCAAGGTTCTGAATCCGTGCGTAAGCACCGTACCCCGATGCTCATACTCGAAAACCGTTACAATTTCGTGATACCCATAGACCTTCATGCGGTACAAGAAAATGAACGGATTTAGCGGAAAAATAATAATTGCCCAAATTTTGGCTACAAAACGTTTGATCAGCACAAGCATCGGAAGGCATTTTATTTTTTCTTGGAAAAGATTTTATCAAAACTTTGTCCTGCTAACATCACGACCGCATCGAACAAATGTCGCCAAAAACGGGTTGAATTTTGCAGCGAGTCATTATGCAAATTCATAATGGTAGCTTGCACATCATCGGGTTGGTTTAGGAAAGTTCGTGAAATATAAGAAGTAATGTCCCCATCGACCTGAATAATGGTTTGCAACATAATTTGCGAAGTCCCGATTTCGTAGGCTTTCCGCAAAAGCGAAATTTGATCGGGGTTAATTTCCATATCCACCACTTTTTTGAAATCATTTTCGCTAATATCGTTGTTCCAGCCCAGTGAAGCCATGTGGCTTGGATAGCTTTGGAAAGCACTCGTGAAATTAACAAAAGGCTGATCGGGCGAAAAACCTTCTTTTTTGGCATCAACGTCCTCTTTGTATTCTTGCAGACGAGCATCAAACATTTCTACGACCCGCAAAGCAGTTGTAGAAATGCGTTCGAGCATACGAATTTCGCTAAAAACTTCCTGCCGCATTTTACCTTCGGGCATTTTTTTCGCAAATTCGGTAAGCATATCTGCCCCCGCTATAGCCAAACTTTGAATCTCTTGGAAAGAATATTTACCACCAAAACGCCAGCGAAAAGTAGTTTTGGCGGCGGCACTTGGCAAATCAAAATACGTTTTGGCATTTTCCTGATATTCGGTCATGGTTTCCCTATACAAATCCGCCAATTCCTTGAGCAGTTTTCGCATACTCGCAGGGGCTTTTGTCGCCGACATATTTGCCTTGATGATCGTATTGACTTCCAAAACCAAAAGATCACTTGCTATATTTTTAATGAAACTCATATTTTATTTCTTTTTACAACAAGCGTCCAATTTCGAATAAGCCTCAGCAGTAGCTTTCACCTCGTCAGCATCAAAGCCCGCTTGGGCTATAGCCTTTCGGATTTGTTCGGGATTGGTTTTGTTGGGTTTATACACTACCACGATGTTATGATTTTGAGGATTAATGCTTATTTTTTTAAGTCCCCACACTTTTTTTAAAGCTACATTAAGATTGCCACCGCAGCTCTCGCATTTTAGGCAATGATCGCAATAGATTTTGGTTTTAATGGTCAGGGTTTCTGCATTTTTATTTTGTCCCAAAACCAAGTTAGTAAGGAATAAAAAAAAGCCAAAAATCACTACTTTTTTCATTTTTATTTTTTTTAAAAATTCGATATTAACAAACTTTCCAAAAGCTCCGAACTTTTGGAAAGTGATTAAGGATTACGTACCAAACGATCCCAAATCTTCGGTAGTTGTTGGAGTTACAGGTGTGGAAACGGTTTCTGTAGTAACTGCTTCAGCTATAGGTATGGTGTCTTTTTCCTCAATTTTGACCGTTTTGGTTTGGTTATAGAGTTCGTAAAGGGACATGATTGCCTTAAGATTGTCCTGTACTATTTGGTGTGCTTTGCGCTCTTTTTCGGCGTGGAACTCCCGAACCCAAGCGTATTCCTGCGACATCATACTGCGGCTCATATTGGTCGTAATATCACCACCGATCAGGTCAATTTTGCTGTGCATGACCATAAATTGGACATTCGGAAGCGGCACCACATCTTCGCTATTTTCAATAGTATATTCGCCTACAATGGTTTTGATTTCCAAGGTGGTCAAATTACTAATCTTTTCCTGAATTTTATTCACGAAATCGGTAAAGCGATTGCTTTTGTCTTCTTCTTTGACGGTTATGTTGCTCATAATTTTAAAATTTTTGAAAGGGAAAATGAGAGAATATTTTTACTTATAAAGTCGTTTTTTATCAATAAAATCGGGCAAATTTCCTGCTTTTTGCAGTTTGAGTGCCGCCAATTTGCTCGCCACTTGGGTACAAAGTGTAAGCGGTTGTTCTTCAAGCCATGTACTCAAAAAACCCGCCCAATACGCATCTCCTGCTCCCTCAACATCAACCACACGCCGTACTTTATGGCTTGCCAAATTAAAAAATTGCCTTTCGTTTCTGTCCGAAACCATACTTCCTTCTTTGCCCATCGTAAGGCAAACCAAGCGCGCACCCCAAGCATGGAGAGTTGCCAATACATCGAGTTCTGAGCCGTATTCCTTGCCCAAAAGGTGTTCAGCATCTTCCCTACTTATTTTTACAAGTGGTTCAGTTTGGCAAAAAGACTGTAATATTTTTTTCAAATCTTCCGTATTTTTACCCATAGCTTGAGAATAATTCATGTCAATGCTTGTTACAATGCCTTGATGATAAGCCCTTTGTGCGGCTTCCAAAATCGTAGCTTGTGCAGGTTTTCGGTTCAGGGCAAAACAAGTTGTATGAAAAATATTGCAGTTTTGAATCAGTGAGTCGGGTAAGTGTTCTCTGCGCAGTTGCGTATCGGCTTGGCGATAGCTGATCATTTCAGGTTCGCCCAAACCACGCCCCTTCACCAAAAGACTTGTGGCAAATTCGGTATCTTGCACAAGGTATTTCGTATCTATTTTTTCGGCTTTTAGACTTTCGATCAAAAAACCCGCCCATGCGTCCGTCCCAATACACGCCACCAAAGCCGCCGTATTACCCAGACGAAGCATATTACTAACCAACTGGAAAGTGCTTCCTCCTTGCAAACGCTTAAATTCGGTGTTTTGAGCCAAATTTTCCGTAATCTTCGTAGCAGTTAGCTCCACCCAAAGTTCGCCTACGGCTAATACATCATAATGGGCTTGGGGTCTTTTTCGTGCCGACATAAATTTCTTCAGGTAATGGTTTCAACTCAAAAGTAAATACTTTTTTACAAAAAAAAAATTATTTTTTTATAAAGCAAAAATAAGTTTTTTTTGCAACCTTTGTAGCCTAAAGCCGTATTACTACAGAATACAAACCTATCAAGGTTTTTGCAAAATATAAAGTAAGCCACTTAGGGAGGGATAAAAAAACGCCATTTGAAAAGGTTTGTTTTTTTATCCTTCTCTTTTGTTTTGTCCTTAAAGAACCAAGAATTTTTTAAATTATCTATAATTATGTCAATAAATTATTACACCAAAGAAGGTTTGCAAAAACTCAAAGAAGAATTGCAAGACCTACGCACAAGAGGCAGGGCTGATATGGCAAAACAGATAGCCGAAGCACGCGACAAGGGAGATTTAAGCGAAAACGCCGAATATGATGCCGCCAAAGACGCACAAGGTTTGCTCGAACTCAAGATTTCGAAATTAGAAACATTGGTTGCCAATGCCCGAATTGTAGATGAAGACACGATTGATACCTCAAAAGTTTCGATACACTCTAAGGTAAAAATCAAAAATTTGGCGAACAAAATGGAAATGGTCTATGCCATAGTTGCCGAACAGGAAGCAGACCTGAAAGCGGGTAAAATATCCGTCAAATCACCCATCGGAAGTGGGCTTTTAGGCAAGAAAATAGGCGATGTAGCTGAAATTCAAGTTCCTGCGGGAAAAATCAAATTCGAGGTTTTAGAAATTTCGAGAATGTAATGCCAAGTGCGAACAGCCATGTTCGCACTTTTTTATTATAATCAAACTACAATGGTTTTGACGTAAAAACGAAGTTCTTGTTCGTTTCTGTGGCGAACAAGAATGTTCGCCCTACAAATCCATTTTTAATTAAGTATACTACCAATTTTTACCGCGTTTCTATAGCCTCCGCCAAAAACAAGGCATTCAGTAAAATTCGATTCGTACCAAACCAAAATGCCCTAAAATTCAGGTTTTCGGTCGAACAAATGACTTTTCCACGTCCCAAACCTACCAAATTGATCACCGCCGAATGCGCAAATTGGTCTTTAGTTCGCGCTTTATTAAACGAAGTTTTACTATTTTCGAATTTGTCGTTTTTTGTCCCAAAAGGCAAATAACCACTCAACAGCGGGTCTTTAGTAAAAACTAAAGGACTGTTAAAAGTGCTATTTTCACGTTCCATTGCCAGATCGTTGTCCTTGAAAATGGGCATGGTGGCATTTTGATACCCAAAAAATAAGGGGTGTGTAAGATCGATTTGGGCTTCCAAAATAGCCCCGCCAATTTCTTTCGAACGGGCAACATTGCCTTTTTCGGCGTAACTGATTACTGTAGTGGTATCTTTTTTGTTAGCATTTTTGATATTTACGTTGATCAATTTTTGGTTTTTTGCCCAAGTAATTGCCTTTTTGAACAAAATCAAGGTGCCGCCTCGCTGTACCCAATCCCGCAAATTTTCTTTTGCTCCACTGCTTATGCGTTCGTAACTTCCCTCGACCATAATAATTCGGTTATATCTATCCAAATTGGCACTTTCGAGCCGTTCTTGTTCGTACATTGCCAAGGGCATCTCGAAACGCTGGTCGAGCAAATGCCAAATTTCGCCCGCATCATTCGAATCCACGCCTTCGCCTACGACCATCATGACCTTCGGTCTGTCCAATTTCGAAAAATTCGAACTCCCCAAATCGCTTCCTTGTGGTGTAAGTCCTGTTCGGACGGCACGAATCGTAACACCTGCGCGCATAGCGGCTTGTCTGACGGCTTCGCCTACTTTTTCGGGACTAAGTGCCTGATTCTGAACAGCTATCATAATAGTTCCTGCCTCCATTTGCCTTTTGCCTTCGCCTACCAATTCCGCTTCGAAAGGCGCTGTAGCTGTTTTGGTGATCAGTCCTTTGCCTTGCAAAAAATTTAGGGCTTTAGGGGCATAATAATCATTCCATTCGAGCAAATACGCATAATTGCTTTCGCCCATTAAACGACCTTGCGGGAAATCATAAGACTCCATCGGGCTTCCTAAGTCATTGATAGTCTGTAATTTAGCCCATGTCAGATTGAATGCCAGCGGCATAGTCCATGCCGAAATATCATAAAAAATACTATCCTTAAATTGGGTTTCTTGCTGGAAAAAAGCCTTGATCAGTTGGGCTTGTGGCTGATTCAGCGGTACGGCGTAGCTATTTTCTTTTTCAAACGTTTTGCCTTCGGCAGAAATAGTATTCTTGAGTTTATAAATCCTGATATTGTGATAACTTAACATTTCCAAGAAATGCGTAAGCCGAGAAACGTCCTTTTTTTCGCTAAAAACAAAACCTTTTACAGCCTCTTTCTGGACTTCGGTAAGGGCATTTTTGTAGAAATTGCGTTGATAATCAAGTAGTTCTGTTCGCATTTCGGAAGCGGCTTCGAGGGTCGAAAGCGAAGTAACAACCTGATTGCGGATTGTGAAAGGAAAACGCAAAATGCCATTTTCGGTTTCTTGGGCGTGTCCCCGCGAACTTGCCTGTTCGAACAGAATCCCAATTCCGCCATTTACGTCAGGATAAGTTGAGCCTTTTCCATAATAAAAATCGTCATAATCTTCCTGTGTATAATACAAAGAACCAATTTTGTCCAAGTGTTTGGCGTGAAAAGTTCCTATTTTTTCAGTCAAAACTTGGTTTTGTTTGGGAGTCAAGGGATTGACTCTGGAAGGAACACCTGGCTGGAAAAAAAAGGTCGAATTACTACCCATTTCGTGGTGGTCGGTCAGGATATTGGGTTTCCATGCTTGGAATTTCAAAACCCTTGCTTGGCTTTCGTTGTGCTGTACAGGCAACCAATCGCGGTTTAGGTCAAACCAATAATGGTTTGTTCTGCTCCCAGGCCACACTTCTCTCAATTCACGGTTTTGGGGATCAGTTACCAAATTATAGCTTTTGTGCATATTTACCCAAGTAGCAAAGCGGTTCAAACCGTCAGGATTAAAAGAAGGATCGAGCAGAATGAGGCTTTGATCGAGAATTTGGTTTATTTTTTCGCCTTGCGCCGCCGCCAAAAAATAAGCATAGAGCATCGAGGCATTGCTCCCGCTTGGTTCGTTGCCATGAATGCTGTAGCCCTGCCAAATTACTACAGGCATCTTCGAAATATCCAATTTTGCAGATTGGTCGGGATCGGAAAGTTGCAAGTGTTCTTCCTGAATCTTTGGGAGATTGGCTAAGTTTTTTGGGGAAGATATTTTGAGCAAAACAATGGGACGATCTTCATAACTTTTGCCATGCTCCTCGATCTCGATTCGGTCGGAGATTTGGGCTAAAGTCCTCATATACAGCAATAATTTGTCGTGTGTAACGTGCCATTTGCCAACCTCATGTCCTATCACCTCTTCGGGGCGCGGAATGCGCGGATCGTAGGTGATGCTATCAGGCAAATAATAATTTATAGATTGGCTTTGTGCCAAAAAAGGAATCAGTAGAATAATACTTGCTATAAAAAGTACAATTTTTTTCATGATTTTTTCGTAAAAAATTGAGGTGAATGCTTTTAAGTAAAAGATTGGTTTGAAAAAATTATTAAAAAACGTTTATAAGGTTTGAAGCCTCATAAACGTTCGGAAAAGATTAGGAAAGCGAAGCGATCAAGGCAATGTATTCATTTTCAGCCTCTTGGTTAGTTTTTCCTCGCTGTTTTACCCAAGCATCATATTTGGCAATCGCCTTAAAATCAAAACCAGACGGGCGGTCGTTTCCTGCATCTCCATCAGTGGCTTGTTTGTAAAGAGCATATAATTTTAACAAAACATCATTCGAAGGACGTTCGGAAAGGTCTTTAGACCGATCCACTGCTTCTAAAAATTGACTTGATGGCATAGGAAATAAAAAATTTAAAATTGAAAAATGGTTACTTTTTAAAAATTTGTGCAAGGCGTTCGTCAAGAAAAGCCCCTGCGCTAATATCGGGATAGTGTTTTGGATTTTCGGAGCTAATGCAGTTTGGCAAACAGGACAAATCCATATCAGAGCGCGGGTGCATAAAAAACGGAATCGAATAGCGCGAGGTATTCATTTTTTCACGCGGCGGATTGACAACCCTGTGAATGGTTGATTTCAGCACATTGTTGGTGTGGCGTTCGATCATATCGCCTACATTGACCACAATCTGGTTTGGTAGAGCCGTAATAGGTATCCAAACGCCATCTCTGCGCAAAACTTGCAAGCCTTCCGAACTTGCCCCCATGAGCAAAGTAATCAAATTGATATCACCATGTGCCGCCGCACGAACGGCATCGGGAGGCAAAATATCAGGGTTTTGGATTGGGAAATAATGAATTGCGCGTAAAATGCTGTTTCCATTATGCACTTTGTCCTCAAAATAATTTTCGTCCAAACCCAAAAACAAGGAAATTGCCTTGAGCATGGTTCGTCCTGTATTTTCCAAAGTTCGATAGGCTTCTACGGCATATTTGCCAAATTCGGGCATTTCGGCAGGAAAAATATTGTCAGGATATTCGGCTTTGATCGGGTCACTGTCGGTTACGGTTTGCCCCACGTGATAATGTTCTTTTAGATCAGGCGTTTTGTGGTCTTTTGCTTGCTCTTTCATGCGCCCAATATAACCTCTTTGCCCACGCAATTCAGGAATTTCGTATTTTTGTTTGATAGAATCGTCAAGGGTAAAAAAACGTTTTACCCAATCGTACAGTTGGTTTTGCAGTTCGTCATTGAGTCCATGATTTTTGATAGCAACGAAACCAATGTTTTGGTAGGCACGCCCAAGTTCTTGAACAAATTGGTGTTTGCGCGCTGGGTTTCCTGAAGTAAAATCCGCCAAATCAAGCGAAGGTACGGCATCATAGAGTTCCATATAGGTATTGTGTTAGGTTGTTGAGTGTGAGAAATGGATAATTATTTGTGTAAAAATAGTAATTTTTTTCAAAACCTGATTTTGTAAAACAAAATCCTTTGTTGAAGGGTTATTGATTTATGAAAAAAATTAATTTTTTAGCCGTTTTTGCGTTTATTTGGGCTTTAGCGGCGTGTAATTTGGAAAAATCCATCGAAATTACGCTACCCGCTTACAACTCGAAACTTATCGTGGAGTGCTATCTCGACCCCAATAAACCCTATAAAGTCTTATTGACTGAAAGTCAAGGCTTTACCGAAGCGCCTTCTTTGCCAAATATTGAGGGGGCAATCGTCATTATTCGCCACAAGGGTAAAAATGACACTTTGCGTTACAGACCTTCTTTTGACAGCTTGACCCAAAAAGTCATTAATTATACCTCCAATACCCAAGCCGTTTATGATACGATAAACCCCTACGAACTCTCTATTATAGACCCAAAAGGGCGAAAACTGGAGGCAACTTGCAAGTTTATGCCGCGTGTCAAGATAGATTCGGTGAGGGCGACTTATCGAAAAGATTCGCCTCAAGATTCTTTGGCGTATTTATTTATTCGCTTTAAGGATACTCCCCAAGTAGCCAATTTTTATCGGCTCAGCCTGCAAAAAGACAAACCCAAAAATGATCGAGATAATCGGGATTTTCATTTTGGCGACCTGTTTTTTAATGAGGAAGGCGGGATTGGGACGGCTTACGATTATAGGGCAAGACAAAAAGTTTTGGTTACTTTGTACCATTTAGAACCCAGTTACTACAGTTTTATTCGTTCGACCCAAGCCGCCGCCCGCGCCAATGCCAATCCGTTTAGCGAACCTGCCGTTGTACTTACCAATATAAAAGGCAATGGGACTGGAATTTTTGCGGCTTTGAGCTACACCCAAGTAAATTATGTAGTTCCTGAAAATAAGAAATAAATACCCCAGAAAGGCTAATTTCAGCTGAAATGGAGTATTTTTACTTCATTTCGGCTTTTATTTTACCAATAAATATTACACTTTCTACCGCAACTTAATCCCATTTTCCAAAATTTCAATTTTTTTCTCTCTGTACAGATTCCCGATCAGTTTTTTGAACATTTTTTTGCTCATCTGAAAAGTATCTTTGATTTCATCAGGCGAACTACTGTCGGAAAAGGGCAAAAAGCCGCCATTTTCTTTCAATTTTTGTAAAATAAATGCCGATTCGCCCATGACTTTTTCGAAACCCTGTCGGCGTAGGCTTAGATCAATTTTGTTATCCTCACGAATTTTTTTGATATAACCGACCGTTTTTTCGCCCATGCTCAAATGCCTAAAAACCTCATTTCGGTACAAAATTCCCACATATTTTTCATTGATCAGGCAGGTTATGCCAATATCCGTTTCGTCAAAAACCATAAGTTGGACTTCCTGTCCTTCTTCCAATTCGATATTTTTTTGTTCCAAAAATGAAAAAATTT
>JAAFHK010000117.1:1283-10989 GCA_013297565.1 Cytophagales bacterium | reverse complement strand
AACCCTCACGAAATCAACTTAAGTCGGACGTAATCCGACCTTAAAAAGGTTGCGAAATTTCAAGGTCGGACTACGTCCGACTGAAGTTTTTTTTGCAGAATGTGTAATTTGTAACAGTTTTCAGTATCATTTACAAAATATATATGAACTTCAACATTAGTAAGGCAGATTTTGATATGCGAAACATCTATAACGGTGAAACAATATTTAATTTTTGTTACTTTTTTGGTAAATTTCGTTTCTTAAAAAATCTTTCTTTTATTTTGTCCCAAAAATAAACGAAATCGTTTTTGTATGAAAAAAGTAAAAGTAGGTTTGGTACAAATGAGTTGCAAAGCCGACAAAAACGCCAATATCGAAAAAGCCGTTCAGCGTGTCCGAGAAGTTGCCGCCGCAGGTGCGCAAATTATTTGTTTGCAAGAACTTTTTACCTCTTTGTATTTTTGCGACACCGAAAACTACGATCATTTCCAGTTAGCTGAAGCCATTCCACAAGGGCAAAGTACGGAAATTTTTAGCAATTTGGCAAAAGAGTTAGGCGTAGTAATTATTGCATCGCTATTTGAAAAACGCACACAAGGCATTTATCACAACACGACTGCGGTACTCGATGCGGACGGAAAATATCTGGGCAAATATCGCAAAATGCACATTCCTGATGATCCTTCCTTCTACGAAAAATTTTATTTTACCCCTGGTGATCTTGGCTATAAGGTTTTCGAAACCCGTTTTGCCAAAGTTGGTGTGCTTATTTGCTGGGATCAATGGTATCCTGAAGCCGCCCGAATTACAGCTTTGATGGGTGCGGAACTTTTGGTATATCCAACCGCAATCGGCTGGGCAACTTCGCAAGACGAATCCACCAATACCGAACAGTACAACGCTTGGCAGACAATTCAACGCAGTCATGCTGTTGCCAATGGGGTTCATGTGGTTTCGGTTAATCGGGTAGGTTTGGAAGGAGAATTGCAGTTTTGGGGAGGTTCGTTTGTGAGCAATCCGTTCGGAACTTTACTCTACAAAGCAAGCCATTCGAACGAAGAAAGCCACGTTCAGGAAATTGATCTTGACCTTACGGACAGTTATCGGGTGCATTGGCCTTTTATGAGAGATCGCCGCATAGATTCGTATCTACCTGTTACTAAGCGTTTTATAGACTCTGAAATGTAGGCTCGAAATAAATATTTTATGCCTTTTTTGGAAAAAATTTGCTAAAACCAAACAAAAACTACTACATTTGCACCTCAAAAAAAAGACCTTTTAAAATATGGCAATCATTACAAAAATACGCGAAAAATCGGGCGTGGCTATTATCCTTATTACTTTGGGTTTAGCGCTGTTCTTGGTAGGTAGCGACCTACTTATGGGTAATTCCCAACTTTTTGGTGGCGGGAAACAGACTATTGGCGAAATAGATGGCAAAGAAATCGCCTATCAAGAGTTTTTGGACAAAACCGAAGAATTGAAAAACAAATATGCTATCAGCATTGGCAGACAGCCTTCAGAGGAAGAAATGACCTTTGTACGCCGTGAGGCATGGAACGAATTGGTGTATAAATACGCCTTGCAAAAAGATTTTGAAAAATTGGCTTTGCAAGCAAGCCCAGAGGAGGTAAAAGATATGGTTCAAGGCAATAACCTACACCCTTTGATCGCCCAACGTTTTACAAACCCTCAAACAGGCGAAATTGACCGAAACATGATCGTTCAATACCTCAAAACGCTTCCCCAAAATCAGGAAGAATATTTGCAGTTTGCGATGTTCGAAAATTCCCTCCCTATGGAACGCACTCGCGAAAAATATGCTCAACTGTTTGCCCTCTCAACCTACATTCCTACCGCTGAAGGTAAAAGAGAATACATCGAACAGAACAATCGTATTAGCGGAAATATTTTGTTTGTTCCTTATTCGTCAATTCCTGATACGGAAGTAAAGGTTACAGATGATTTGTTGAAAGCCTATTTTGACAAAAATAAAGCGAAATTCAAACGCAATGCAAATCGGGCTATCGAGTATGTATCTTTCCCAATCACTGCTTCGGCGGCGGATTCTACGGATATAAAAGCAGAACTTGAAAAACTGAAAGCTGAATTTGCGACTACGGATAGTGATACTTCTTTTACTTCTGAAAATTCTGACGGAGCAAGAAATTTTCGCTTATTGCGTCCTGGTGAATTGCCAGAAGAAATCAAAAACGAAGTTTTAGAACCCAAAAAAGTTTGGGGAACTTTTATAGATCAAAAAAATAATCGTTTCGTTATTCACAAATTGGTAAGCATAGAAGAAGACTCTGTAGCTTTTGCCAAAGCTTCGCACATTCTTTTCGCTGCCGATTCGACCTCCGACAAAGCTAAAATCAAAAAAGATGCTGAAGATGTTTTGAAACAAATCAACGAAGGCGGTGATTTTGGTTATTTGGCATCACGCTATAATACAGACGCAACACGAAACACGAATGGATCACTTGGCTGGATCAAAGAAAACGATCCTGCTTTTGATAAAAATTTCATGGCGGCAGTGATGGCGGCTGGAAAAACAGGTGTGTTGGCACAAATTGTTGAGTCAAAATTCGGGTATCATATCATTAAGATTGATGCTCAAAGATCAAAAACGCTTTACAAAATTGCTTCAGTAAGCAAAGAAATTGCCAGTAGCGAAGCCACTCGTTCGAAAGCCTACGAACAAGCGGGGAAAGTAGCCGAAGCCACTAATGCCAAAGAATATGTTGATAAAGTAAAAAACATTCCAGGTTTGATTAGCTTGCAAGCTCTTTCGATCTCCAAAGAAGCAAACAATATTAACAACCTGACAGGTTCGAGAATCCGCGAAATAATCCGTTGGGCGTATGATGAAGAACGCAAATTGGGTGATATTTCGAATATTTTTGAGTTGGAAGATGCTTATATCGTGGCTCTGTTGCGTGATACCAACGAAGAAGGCGAAGCAAGACTTGAGGACGTGAAAGAAACTGTTACGCAATCTGTCAAAGATGAGTTGAAAGCCAAGTACATTATGGCTAAAATATCGAATCCTAAAGCACCGCTTGATGACATAGCAAAATCTTTCAAAGATGTCAGCGTGGCTTCGGTTGATAACCTTTCTATCCAATCTATGCAAATTAGAGGAGTTGGTGCGGCTAATAAAACCATTGGTAGGGCTTTCGCTTCTAAAAAAGGAGATCGGATTGGACCCGTTGAGGAAAGTACAGGAGTTGTCATGATGGATATTACAAACGTAGATGAAGCGGGCGAAGTGGCTGATTACAAAACCTACAAAGATAGGGTAGTAGAACGCAGAGTTTCGCAACTTGAATCAAAAGTTTTGCGGGCTGTTAAAAAATTGGCAGATGTAAAAGACGAAATCGCTAAATATTATTAGTCTTTTCTTTATTATTCAAACCTGTAGGGTCTCAAAGACCTTACAGGTTTTTTTTTATCCTTTGCTTTAAACTTCGAATCAAAAAATCGGTAAAATGCACAGGTTCGAGAATATGCTGAACGGCATTTGCCCCAATTGCCTGATCAGGCATACTACGCACCAAGCACGTTTCAGGTTTTTGGGCTATAGTCAATCCGCCATTTTTTTGGATAGTTTTCATGCCTTCCGTTCCGTCATTTCCCATGCCTGTTAGTAAAATCCCAATCAATTTTTCTTGATAAATTTCCGAAAGATTTTCCATCCAATGGTTGATCGAAGGGCGATAAATGCTATTTTGCGGACGACTCGAATACTGAAAATATAGTTTGTTTTTTTCCAAACGACTTATTTCTAAATTTTTTTCGACCGAAGCCAAATAAATATGTTTGGCTTGTACTTTTTCGCTTGCTTCTATAATTTGTACTTTGCCTTTTACCCAAATATTTAACCTTTTGGCAAAAGAATATAAATATTCCGTTTTGGCAATGTGCTGAACAATGAAAATAGGAACTGGCAAATTGAGAGGTAAATGCAATAATAAATCCTCAATAATTTGTGTGCCGCCTGTAGAAGAACCAATCACAATAGCCTCATAATGAGGATTTTGAATTATTGGAAAATCAAAGTTATGTTCTACCAATCTCAAAGCGGCACGCTTGACCATCAAAAGCAGTTCATTTCGAACTTCTCCAATATTTGGAATGAGTCGGCTTTTGGGTTTGGGTAAAAAAGCATACGCCCCCGCTTCTAATATTTCATTTACCCATTCATCACCGTCCTTACCAAAAGAACTGAAAACCAAAATAGGCACAGGAAAATCTTGCATGATTTTTTGGGTGGCATACAAGCCGTCATGACCTGCCATAATCATGTCCAAAACCACCACATCAGGCTTCAGTTGCAGGCAAAGTTCATGGGCTTCTTTGCCGTTCGTAGCCGTACCGATCACCACGATCTGCTCATCTCCATTGAGTAAATCACTGATAAAGAGGCGCATAAGGCTCGAATCATCTACAACTAAAACTTTGATTTTGGCGGACATCTGCGAAAATTTAGCTTTTTTGATCTCAAATTTGAGTTTGTGAAACAAAGTGCCTGCTGTATGAGATTCATCGTAGTCACATTTTGAACAGCGGCGAGCAGAAGGCAAACACACTTGTCCGTATTTTGCCCCCTGCAATGCCTGAAAACAAAAACATACCGCCTCCTTTTTGATAAAGATACGTTTTTTCTGTATTTGTTCTTTAAATGGTAATACCTAAAAATCTAATCTTCCAATTCCCCATTTATGAGTTTCCACTCATCTATCGTGTCTTCGCAATCCCAAAAATGTTCTTTCTTCATCACAGGTTTCGCCGCAGGAGCGCCGCCTTGTTTTGCCAGAACCATTTTTTGAACCAAACGATTGCGTTCTTTTTGGATTTCGAGGCGTAATTGGGCATCACGTTCTCTGTCGAAATACAAAATCCCATCTACAAAGGTTTTTTCGGCTTTTGCCGTAACCGCCAAAGGGTTGTCAGACCACAAAACCACATCAGCATCTTTGCCTGCTTTTATACTTCCCATGCGGTTGTCAAGATGTAACATTTTGGCAGGGTTCAGGGTTGCCATTTTTAGGGCTTCTTGCTCGGACATTCCGCCGTATTTTACCGTTTTGGCGGCTTCTTGGTTGAGGCGGCGCGCCATTTCTGCGTCATCAGAATTGATCGCTACAGTTACACCTACTTTGGTCATCAGGGCAGCGTTGTGTGGAATTGCATTGGCAACTTCCGCTTTGTACGCCCACCAATCCGCAAAACACGAAGCATACGCCCCATGTGCTTTCATTTTGTCGGCAACTTTGTAGCCTTCCAAAATGTGCGTAAAAGTATTGACTCGGAAATTAAACCGTTCAGCAACTTTTATAAGCATATTGATTTCGGACTGCACGTAGGAGTGGCAAGAAATAAAGCGTTTTTTGTTCAAAATTTCCAACATAGCGTCCATTTGCAAATCTCGGCGGGTATTCGGATCAGCCGCTTTAGCTTTTTCGTACTCTCTTGCCCTCGTAAAAGCATCGACATAGACCTGTTCCACTCCCATGCGGCTTTGCGGAAAACGGTTTGTGCCATAGCTTCCCCAACCATCATGAATTACGTTTTCGCCCAAAGCAAATTTGATAAAACCGTCCGCATTCTCGATTTTCATTTCTTCGGCACTGCGTCCCCAACGGAATTTGATCAAAGCCGATTGTCCGCCAACAGGGTTTGATGAACCATGCAGAAGTTGCGCGGCTACGACCCCGCCCGAAAGTTGCCGATAAATATTTACGTCATCAGGGTTGATTACGTCATTCATACGGACTTCGGAACTCAAGGCATTTACACCCTCATTTACGCCGTTTAGGGCAATATGCGAATGTTCGTCTATGATTCCCGCTGAAAGATGTTTGCCTTTTCCGTCAATAACCGTTGCCGTAGGGTCAGCCAAATCTTTGCCTATTTTTTCAATTTTGCCGTTTTTGAGCAAAACATCAGTGTTTTCCAACACGCCTTCGGTTTCGTTTGTCCAAACGGTGGCATTTTTTACCAAAAAAGTTTGGGCTTTAGGCAATTCTGCGAAACCATAAGGCAAGAAAGGATAAGTTATTACGCCCAATTCAGGCTTTTTCTCCTCTTTTTTCTCGTCCTTTTTCTCCTCTTTTTTAGCTTCTTCTTTAAAATCAGCCGTTTTTTCCGCCGACCAAGCAAGCCAAACTCCGTTTGCGTCCTGACCGTTTCCGCCCCAAGTTTTGTCTTTTATCCAACCAGCCAAACGAATTTTTTTATCCATTTCTTTTTTGGAAAGTGGGAAATTTAGGGAAATTTGACCATTTTTCATTTCGAGTTTCGCTTCCAAAGTATCTTTTCCAAAAAGTTTGCCCTCTTGTTTTTCCAAAGTGCCTGTAACTTTCAGGATCATTTTTTCCGAACCAAGGGTCAAATTGTAATCACCACGCAAATCTGTAGCCTCTTCTTTCAAAGTATAGGCTTTTCCTTGAATCCAATTTTCCAAAATAGCACAATCTTTTTCGAAAAGGTCTTTCGAAGTGATGATAAAATTGGCGAACATTCCTTTTTTGAGGCTTCCTACCAAATTATCGGCTTTTACGATTTTGGCGGGGGCAGAAGTCAGGGCTTTCAATGCCGTATTTTTATCCAAACCATTTTCGACTGCTTTGCGGACATTGGGCAGATAATCCGACATTTTTTTCAAACCTTGAGGCGTAAAAGCAAACTCGATTCCCGCTTTTGCCATTGCCGCAGGGTTCGTAGGGGCAAGTTCCCAATGTTTCAAATCCTTCAAAGGTACGTTCAAAGCATCAAGCGGATCGGCTACGTCCATAGCATCGGGGAAGGCAATAGGCAAAATAAAAGTGGCGTTTGTGGCTTTTATTTGGGCAATATTTTGGTATTCATCGCCCGAACCTCTGATAATGAACTGTTTGCCAAATTCATCACCAATTTTATCGGCTCTTAGAGAATTGAGTTTTCCGCCTGCTTCGAAAATCATGGGCAGTTCTTGTGTCTTGTTCCAAGCTTCCAAACTTATATTAAACTCTTTTTTTGTAGTATTATTTTTATACCAAATCCCATCATAAAAAGTTTGACGCAAGAGGGCAATCGAACCCATCAAAGAACTGGGATAGGCTTGGGTAGCTTTCCCTTTGTTGAAATTCAGGAACAAAGCCGTATTTGATTTTAGGATCAAATCGTTTTCGCGCCCATCATTAAGGCTTACCAAAGCGCCCGTTCCCCTTACGATTCCGTCTTGGTAATGCGTATTGACCACTCCAAAACCTAAATCTCTCAATTCTTTGGCGGTTTTCGAGTCAGCCACAAAAATTTGAGAGCCATCGAGTTCAGGCTTTACGGCTTCGTTCCAGTTGTATGCCCCTTTTTTGTCCGAAACAAATTTTTCACTCGACATAAACCAAGGCACATTTGCTCCTTTGGGTAATTCGATTCCATAACTCGAATAGACATCAATTAGGGAAGGATACACAAATTTTCCTTTCAAATCTTTGGTAATGTAGCCTTGCGGCACAGGCAAATTTGCCCCTACATTTTCAATTTTGCCATCAACTACCAATAAAGTAGCGTTTTGGATAGTCGTTTGGTGATCGACCACTACGGTCGCATTCGTGAAGGCATATTTTTCGATCCGTTTGTCGTGCGAACCATTCACAGGGAAAGTTTCTTGGGCAAAAACGGTTTGGCAAAATATTGCAAAGGCAAAAAATAGTAAAATAAAAGGTGTTGTTCGTGCCGACACGAACAAGGGCAAAGGTTTGGCGTAAAAAATTTTCTTCATGGATTGATTGGGTTTAAAATTTTTGGGAAAGATAAGGAAATTTGGGGTTTATTTGGAAAACAAAACTAATTTTATTCACACTTATCCTTTTTCCTAAAAAAGCCATTTTTCCTTGATCAAAAGAAGGGCAAAAACAACCGTAAGCAATAAAACGGCAGTTTGCCACCATTTTTCGGGAATTTTGAGGAATTGTAAAAGCGTTCCTATGCCCAAAATCAGGGAAACAATCACTAATTGCCCCATTTCCAAACCCACATTAAACGCCAGCAAAGGCACTAATAAACTTTCTTCCTGCCCCAGAAGGGATTGGAGGAAATTGGAAAAACCCAAGCCATGCACCAAGCCAAAAACCTTATCCAAGCCTTCTGCATTTTTTCCTGCGGCTGAGGCGTAGAAGGGGAACTAAGCCGCCAATTTATAATTATCGGATTTTTCGATAATCAAATCGGCTGTATAAGGCAATTTTTCGTCTTTGTCCAAGAGATGAACCCTATTAATGGCTCTTAGATAGGTTTTATCCATCAGTTCATAGAGTTTTTGCACTATCAAATCGATAGCCTCATAACGAGAGGGAAAAGTATCCAACCAATCGGCTCTTACATTCAAAATAAAAGAGTCATCAGTGCCGTAAGTCGATACCAAAGCCACAAAATCAAAGGTTTTAGATTGTTCTCGGAAAGCCTCAATCACCTTTTTGATTTCTATTACCAATAATTTTTTATCCATAATAAGAGTGTTTTTACAGATTCAATAAGTTTTTGTGTATCTTGTTGTGTTCTCGTACCAATTTCCTTGTAACGAGATTCTTCCGACCATTTCAAAGCCTGATTAGTGATAGTTGACCAACTACTCATCAAATTCGAATTGCTTAATCGTGTGTTTTGAAAGGTCTTACAGTTAGTCGTAAATAAATCGTCAAGGTCTAAGGTTTTACAAATGACAGCTTTTAATGCCAATTCCACACAATACCCAACCAAATAGCAAGCCCCATCATAATGCCCATTTTGGAACAATAATTCGGCTTCCGCCAAACGTTGTTCGGCTATTTCTTGTATTTTTGTACGATTCTGCATACAATAAAGTTATTAAAGCCTTTTTTATTTTAAACCAAATTTTGCAAATCAAAAGACCTGCAAAGGCGTAAGGATAAACCAACAAAAAATGTCCGTTTATCCTTTGAAAAAAAATGTTTAACCTATTCCTTTTCAGCCCTATAATACAGTGTGGAGCAATTTTCGCTTCGCAAAACGTTTTGTGCTACCGCCAATATTTTTTCACTATTTACCGCTTGGATTTTTTCCGATTCTTGATTGATCAAATTTGGATCGCCCAAAACTGTTGCGTAAGCCAGATTCATAGCTCTGTTCAGCAATTCGATTTCCGAAAAAACCAAACTCGATTCCGCCTGATTTTTTACCTTTTCGAGTTCGCTTTCCTTGACTTTTTCCTGCACCAATTCCTGCAAAACTTTCGTAATTTCGGCATCGGCTTGTTCCAAACTCACTCCGTCCTGCGGTCTGCCCGTAACCACAAACAAACCTTCGTCCATCGAACCTGTAACGTAGGCATTGACCGTACTCAAAAGGTTTTGCTCTTTGACCAAACGCTGGTAAAGGCGTGAAGATCGGCTTCGTCCCAAAATATCGTTTAGCAAATCAGTTGCGTGATATTCGGGCGAAGTGTGGGCTACCATGTGGAAAGCCTTGTAGAGCGCATCAACAGGCACTTTTGCCTTTATTTCCGTAAAACGGGCATTTTCTTGCTTCGGTTCTTTGGGTAAATTCCGAACGGGACGTTTTCCTGCGGGAATCGGCTCGAACCATTTTTTTGCCAATTTTTCAATTTCAGCCGTTTTTACGTTGCCTGCTACGACCATAATCGCATTATTGGGCAAATAATAATTGCCAAAAAACTCGCGCACATCATCAAGCGTAGCGTTCTCGATATGCGAAATAT